>JAJFFA010001018.1 GCA_021776885.1 Planctomycetota bacterium | reverse complement strand
TCGAGGCGCACCGCAGCGACGCCAGCTGTGCCGCCTGCCACGAGCGCATCGATCCCCTGGGCTTCGCCTTCGAGAACTACGACGCCATCGGTCGCTGGCGCACGCGCGAGCGCGTGCGCACGGGCAACGGCCAGGACCCGGCCGTCGACGCCAGCGGGGTGCTGCCCGATGGACGCGCGTTCGACGGCCCGCTCGAGTTCCAGCAGCTCTTGCTGGCGCAGCCGGACGAGTTCCACGCCGCCTTCCTCGAGCGCCTCGCGGCCTACGCCCTGCGCCGGCCCCTCGCGCTCGCGGAGCGCGAGCGGCTCGCGGACCTGGCCGGCCCCGCGGGGGAGCACCGCCTGCGCGACCTGATCGTGGCCCTGATCGCCTCCGACCTCTTCCTCACCCCCTAGCAGCGAGCCGGCCATGGCCCAAGTCCACACGCGCCCCTGGCGCCTCGATCGCCGCACCCTGCTGCGTGGTGCGGGGGTGTCCATCGCCCTGCCCCTGCTCGAGCGCATGCGCGTGCCCCAGGCCGGGGCCCAGGACGGAGACCGAGATGCGCTACCGGCGCGCTGCGTCTTCCTGTACGTCCCCAACGGGATGAACATGCCGACCTGGCAACCCCTCGCGGCGGGCCCGGACTTCGCGTTGACCGAGCCCCTGCGCCCCCTCGCGCCGCAGCGCGGGGACTTCACCGTGTTCAGTGGCCTGCACCACGCGAACGGCATCGGTCAGGCCCACGAGTGCGACAAGATCTGGCTGACCGGCGCCCCCCGGCGGCCCGGCGGCGGAGCGGCCTTCGCCAACTCGCTCTCCCTCGACCAGCGCATCGCCGAGGTCGTCGGCGCGCAGACCCGCGTGCCCTCCCTCGAGCTGGCTCTGACCGGAGGCACCCTGGCCTGGTCGCGGAGCGGCGCGCCCCTGCCCGCCGAGCGCAGACCCGGCGCGGTCTTCGAGCGCCTGTTCCGCCCCGACCCCGGCGGCGAGGTCGCCGCGCGCGAGCGCCTGCAGACCCGCGCCAGCGTCCTCGACCTGGTGCTCGACCAGGCCCGACGCCTGCGCCAGGGGAGTGGCGCGGGCGACCGCTCCAAGCTGGACGAGTACCTCACTGCGCTGCGCGAGGTGGAGCAGCGCACCCAGCGCGCCGAGGCCTGGTTGGACAGGCCGCTGCCCGCGGTCGAACCCGATCGAGCCCAGCGTATCGAGGGCGCCCGGGACGGTGCGCGGGCACGCGAGCTCTACCGCGCCAGCTTCGAGCTGATCGCCCTGGCCCTGCAGACGGACACGACGCGGGTCGTCAGCTGCATGCTGGGCAGCGAGCAGCGCGGCCTGGCCCTGCCGGAGATCGGCGTGCTGCTGCCCCGGCACGAGCTCTCGCACCACGGCGGCGACCCCGAGCAGATGCGCCGACTGAGCGCCGCGGACACCTTCCACACCCAGGAGCTGGCACGCTTCCTCGAGCTGCTCGCGGCCAAGGAAGAGCAGGGCGAGCGCCTGCTCGACCGCACCCTGGTGCTGTACGGCAGCGGCATGGCCTACGGGCACAGCCACGGCAACGCCAACCTGCCCACGCTGCTGGCCGGCGGACGCGCCCTGGGCCTCGCCCACCAGGGACACGTCGACTTCAACCTGCCGCATCTCGGGGCCTACGACCTCGAGGACCTGGGCGCCTACTACGGCCACTGCGTGCAGCCCGTCGACCCGGACGCGCGCCTGGCCGACCTCTTCTTGACCCTGCTGCAGCGCTTCGACCCGCGGGCCGAGTCCTTCGCCGACAGCGCCCGCAGCCTCGACGTCCTGCTGGCCTGACGCGCCTCAGCCCAGGGCCGCCCGCGCGCGCTGCAGGTCGTCCGAGGCGAAGGGCGCGCCGCTGGCCGCGACGCGGATCAGGGCCACGAGCTGCGCGCCGCCGTGGCGCGGACGGGCCAGGGCGTGCTCCTCCTGCACCGTGCGCAGGTACTTCTCCGCGTGCAGGGCACCGTCCTGCTCGAGCATGGCCGCGAAGGCCAGGTCGAGCAGGGCCTGGGGCGCGTGGCCCAGGTCCGTGTAGCGTCGCGCGTGGGCGCCGGCCGCGGCCGCGTCGCCCTCGCGCAGGCTGCCCTCGATGCGTGCCAGCAGGCGCCCCGCGTCGGCCTCGGTCGGGGGCTCGAGCTGCGCGTCGAAGGCCTCGGGCAAGAGGTTCCCGGGCTGCACCGCGGTGTGGTACGCCGCGGCGATCAGCGTGGCGTGGGCGTGGCGCGCGCTCCCGACCCCGGCGATGTGGCGCCAGGCGTTCGCCGCGTCCGAGGAGTGCACCCCGTAGTTGGCGCCGTGCACGCTGCCCACAGGGAGGCCCGGCGAGTCGCTGCCGCGTCCGGGATCCTGCTGCACGATGCGCGCGGTGCAGAGCGCCAGGGCGCGGCACACGTCGGCCGCGTCGAAGCCCTGGGCCAGACCCCGGGCCACGGCATCGGCGGCCTGCGCGCGCTCGGATTCGAACACGACAGCGGCCAGCTCGGCGATCCAGGCGTCGTCCGCCACGCGCTTCCCGCGCTCGCGCCCGGCCAGACCGTGGCGCTCGAGCAGCGTGGGCACCAGGGCCACCAGCTGCGCGTCGGGCCCCTCGCGTCCGGCATCCGCGTTGGCGCAGTACAGGAGCTCCTGGCGCAGGAGCGTTGCGGCGTGCTCCTCCCCCGCCAGGCGCAGGAGATCGAAGGCGCGCCACGAGAGGACCACGCGGTGCACGTCCGCCTCCTGCCGCACCAGCTCCTGCAGCTCCTCGTAGGCCTCGATCAGGGGACCCTCGAGCCGCGCGCTGAGGCTGGCGTGGGCGGCATCCAGGTCCCCACTGCGCACCTGCCGCAGGAGGTCGCCGGGAACCTGCGCCGGGCGCACCGGCGCCAGGGTGTCGCGCTCGCGCATGCCGGCCTGCGCGATGAAGCGCAGGTTGCGCTGCACCACCTTCAGCACGGGCAAGACCGCGTCGGGCCCGGAGCCCTGCAGCGCCATCTCGTAGCTCGGCATCAGCGCCATCAGGGCGTGGAAGCCGTTGTAGTTCGAGCCTCCGAGGGCGCGCGCATTGACCAGGGCCGTGGCGGCCACCAGGTCGGACAGGGGCAGCCCTTCGCGCAGCTCGCGCGCGACCCGCGGCAAGACCTCCTCGGGCTCGGACTCGAGCAGGAGTCCGGCCAGGGCCTCGAAGCGTCCCAGGCCCAGGCGCCCGGCGGCGTCGTCCCAGAAGAGGCGCCGCGCGCCGCGGGGTGCTGCCCCCGCCACGGCCGCGAGCTCCAGTGCGGCGCCGACGGTGACCAGAAACTGCCTGCGGGTCGAGCGAACTCTCATGGCGCCGGGACCTCGTTCGGGTTGCGACGGGCGAAGCCCGACGCTAGCACATTGGCGCGATCGCGCGCCGGGCCGGGGCCCGCAGCGGGCGTGCGTCAGGGAAGTCGCACCCAGCGCGGCCCCGGCTCGAGCTGAGCACTGCGCGGGATCGCGTTCAGCGTGGGGGCTCAGGGGCGTGGGCGAGGGGCCCCAGCTCGATCTTGCGCAGACGACCGAGAGCGAAGGGACCCTCGGGTCCGGGGAGCAGCTCCGCCACCCACAAGAGGCCCTGCCGCGGGGCGAGGGCCACACCGTTCGGCGAGCAGAAGTGCGCTGCGCCGCCGCTGCCGTCGCGCCCCCCGGGGAAGCCGCAGCCTGCGACCCGTGTGGCCTCGGCTCCAGGCACGAGGCGCCAGACCTGGTTCGCGTTGAAGCAGGTCAGCCACAGGGCGCCTGCGCCGAAGTCCATCCAGGCCAGCGAGCCACCCGCCATCGTGTCCGTTCCTCCCACGCGCTCGAGGCTGCCGTCCGCGCGGGTGGCGAACACCTCGCCCGAGCTCCAGACCCCGACGTAGAGCACTCCGCCCGCGGGGTCGAAGGCGCTGGCCAGGGCGCCGTCGAGCTGCGGCGAGTCGATCCAGGTGCTGGCCTCACCCGCGGGGGTCAGTCGCTGCACGCGTCCCCCATCGATCGTGTACGCGTTGCCCTCGCCGTCCAGCGCCAGGGAGTCGCCGCGGGCCGGCCCCAACACCTCGAGTTCGCCGTCCTGATCGATGCGCACGACCCGCCCGCCCTGGACGTCTTGGGCGTGGACGTAGAGCCAGCCCTGCCACCAGGCGAGCCCCGCCGGGCGCAGGCCCGTGGCGAAGACCTCGCTCGAGCCGTCGGGCGCGACGCGCAAGATGGGCGGGTCGTCGCCGCCACCCTGGCGCGCCGCGACGAAGACGTGCCCCGCGTCGTCCGCCGCCAGGGCGCGCGAGCCGCCGAAGCCGTCGAGCAAGGTGCTGACCCGCAGCGCCTCGGCCGCGCCCCCGGGCTCCAGGGGCGACTCGGGCTCGGCCTCGCCGTCGGTGCGCTCGGCCCGCAGCTCCTGGATCAGGATCCAGTTCGCGCCCTCGTCGTAGGAGCGCTCGAGGCGGAAGCGCCACTCATACTCGCTCAGCCCCTCGTAGCGCGCGCGCTGCCGGTGCGGCCCCGACGCGTCGACCTGGGCCACCTCGCGAAAGACCAGGGCGCCCGGCTCCCCGCGCACCTCGAAGGGCGCCGCGAAGTAGTTGCGCTCGTCGAGGCCGAGGCCGACCACGGCCCAGGTCGCGCTCTCCTCGTCGAACAGGAACAGGAGCGAGCGCTCGGGGCCCTGCGCGTCCTGCGTGCCGAAGCGCTGGCGCACACCGCGACAGTGGGCGCCGTTCCAGGGCGTGAACGTGACCTGGGTCGCGAGGGGCTGCCACGAGAGGTCCGCCAGCTTGCTGCGGCCCTCGACGTTCCAGACGCCGATCAGGGGCTCGAGATCGCCGGCCCCAGCCGCGCAGGGCAGGGCCGTGGTCAGACAGGCGAGGGCGCAGAGGGCGCACTGGGTGAGGAAGCGCTTCATGGGCTCGTGCTCGGATTGCGGAGAGCTGAACCTAGTGCGTCCAGGGCGACACGGAAACGGCGCGCGCACGAATCGAAACCCGGTGACAGGGCAGCCTGCGCGGAGGCGCCGTACGATGGGCTCGATGAAGCGCGTGCGCATGGACTTCGCTTCGCCGCGAGTGGCCTTCGGGACGTCGTGGGTGAGCGCCGACGACCCCGAGTGGGGTGCCCGTGCGTATACCGGGCCCGTGGTCGCTCTCAGCTTTCCGCGCCAGCCGTTCCGGATCCAGGTGCCCGGGCGCACGCACAGCGTGGCCCATCCGGGGCGGGTGCTCCTGGCCCGGCCCGACTGTGAGTACCGGCGCGAGCGCCTGGGTCCCGCGGGGGAGGTCTCGGACTGGATCTGGTTCGAGCGCGCGACCCTCGAGGAACACCTCGGCGAGCTCGAAGAGCTGTGGAGCACGGCGCGCTGGAACGCCGCCCTCGACGGCCCGACGTGGCTCGCCGTTCGACGGCTGGTGCACCCCCGCAGCGAGGCTCCCCCCGCCGCCGTCGAAGCCCAGGCCCTCGAGCTGCTGCAGCCACTGGCCGGCGCCCTGCGCGACGGCGTGCCTGCGCACCCTGCGCGGGGCGGACGGGCGCGGCGCCTGGCCCACGACGCGATCGAATACCTGCTCGAGCACCGCGCCGAGCCGCTGCAGCTGCCGCGCCTCGCCCACGCGGTCGGCCTGACCCCCTCGCACCTGTGTGTCGTCTTCAAGGCCGCGACGGGGCGCACCCTCTCGAGCTACCTGCGCCACCTACGCCTGTGCGCTTCCCTGGAGCACATCGCGCGACCCGGGGTGCGGCTGTCGAGCCTGGCCCGCGAGCTGGGCTTCTCGAGCCCGTCCCACTTCGCGGCGCGCTTCCGCGCCGAGTTCGGCCTGACGCCGAGCGAGGCCGCACGCCAGATCGCGCGGCGGCCCGCGCGCGAGCGCCCTACTGCTCTTCGACCACGCCGCGCACCACTCCGCTGACGACGCCCTGGGCGTCGACCTCGAGGGAGGTCGGGATCGGCAAGCGCAGGAGGTCGACCCAGCCGTCGAGCCCGCGGCCGCCCTCGGCCAGGTAGTAGGCCTCCACGCCGGGCGCGCGCTCGGCGAGCAGGGCGGCGCCGCGCTCGCGGTCCCCCGGTGCGTCGACGCTGAAGAGCACGACGCGGCGCTCCCCGGCGGCGTCGATGCGCGCCAGGGCGGGCAGCTCGCCGACGCAGGGCGCGCAGTAGGTGGCCCAGAAGTTGACCAGCAGCGGGCCCTCCGTCTCCGTGGCGCGGAAGCGCGCCGGCTGCCCCGCAGCGTCGAGCAGGGTCAGCTCGGGCAGGGCCTCGCCGATGCGCACGCGCAGGCCGTCCGGAAGGGGATCGGGCAGGGGCCGGGTGCGGGCCTCGAAGCTCTGGGGCGCGCCCGTGCCTTCGACCAAGAGCGCGCGCGCCCCGGCGGCCAGGCTGCCGAAGTCCTCCCGCGCCCCCCCCGGCCAGCGCACCTCGACCCGCGCCTCGCTTGCCTGCCCCAGCCCGAAGACGAGCTCGGGGGCCTGGCACGACTCGAAGCCCGCGCCGCGGGACAGGACCTGGGCCACGGGGCGACCGGCGTCGACGACCACCGTGGCGCCGATGGCCTCGTACTGGCCGCGGGTGGCGCGCAGGCGCAGCTTGACGAAGGCGCCCCCGAGGTCGTTGCGGAACAGGAGGTGGCGCTCGCGCTGCATCGCGTGGACGAACAGGTCGGTGTCCCCGTCGTCGTCGAAGTCGCAGGCCACGAGGGCGCGGCCGTCGAGGTTCGAGTCGGCGCCGCCGAGGGCGGACAGCTCCTGGAAGCTGCCGTCGCCCCCACCGAGGAACAGACAGAAGCGCTCGTTGCCGCTGAACGAGCGGCCCTCCTCGAACATCTGCAGCGAGTGCCGCCCGACGTAGGAGCTGCTGCCCACCTCCTGCACACGAAACTCCTTCGGATCCTCGTCCTGACCCTGGGCCCGAGCCCCCACCGAGGACGCCACCACGTGGCGCCAGTAGGTGCTTCATGTGTCCTGGGGCAGGTCCCCCGTCACGAAGCCGTTGACGCAGAAGACGTCGAGCGCACCGTCGAGGTCGAGGTCGGTGAGGGCCGCCGACCAGGCCCAGTTGGCCCCCACGCCCCCGGCGGAGGCCGGCTGGCGCTCGAAGCCCCCGTCGCCGGCGAGGAAGACCGTGTTGCCGGCGGCGGCCTTCGAGAGCTGGGCGTGGAGCTCGGGGTCGAGGCTCTCGCTCAGGCGTCCGAGGATGCGCTTGCCCGCGGTCGACGACATGTTCGACACGTAGAGGTCCAGGCGCCCGTCCGAGTCCAGATCGCCCCAGGAGACGCCCATGCCGTTGCCCTGGTCCTGCACCCCCAGTTCCGGGGCGACGTCGCGGAACGTGCCGCCCTCGTTCTGCCACAGGCGGTTCGTGCCGTAGTCGTTCGCCACGTACAGGTCGCTGTCCCCGTCCCCGTCGTAGTCCGCCACGGCGCAGGCGTAGGACCAGCTCGTGCCGGCGATACCCAGCGCCGGCGCCACGTCCTCGAAGCCGCGCCCCTCGAGGTTGCGGAAGAGGGCGTTGGGCTTGCCGTTCGTGGCCTCGATCCAGGAGTTGTTGTGCTCGCTCCCCACGCGGCCGTAGCTGGCCACGAACAGGTCGAGCCAGCCGTCCTGGTCGTAGTCGAGCACGCTGACCGAGAAGCCGTAGCGGCGCACATCCAGGCCCAGGGCGGCGCTGACGTCGCTGAACTGTCCGCGGCCGTCGTTGGCATAGAGGTGCAGGGTCTCGCCCTCCCAGCGCTCGTCGCCCCCGTCCGCGGCGGGGGTGGCGTGGGCGCGGTGGGCCACGAACAGGTCCTGGTCGCCGTCGTTGTCGTAGTCGAAGAAGACCGTGCCCGTGCCCCCGGCGGGAAGGGCCACGCCGCGCTCCTGCGCGACCTCGTCGAAGCCCCCGTGCGGCTGGGCCAGGTAGAGGAAGTTGCGCGCCCCGCTGGGCACGAACAGGTCGAAGTCCCCGTCGCCGTCCACGTCCCCGGCCGCGGCTCCCTGCCAGGCGTCCTCGGTGTTGCCGGGCTTGCCGAAGCGCACCCCCAGGTGCGCCAGCCCCGCCGCCCCGCCGACCTCGACGAAGGCGCGCCGCTCGACGCGCGCCACGGCGGCCGACTCGAGGGCCAGGCGCACGAGCTGCCAGCGACCGCGGCGCTTCTCGACCCGCGCGTCGGCCCAGATGCTCCACTCCTCGCGCCCCTGACCGGACTCGCCGATCACGTGCACGAACAGGTGCACGACGCCCCAGGGCCGCGCGCCGCTCTCGAACTCGGCACGCTTGACCTTCCACTTGGCCAGCTCGACCCGCGCGAAGGGGCCGAGCAGGTCCTGGCGCTCGGTCATGAACGCGTCCCGCCCGAGGATCGGCGCGGCCGAGGTGTCGAAGCGCAGGCGCGTCGCGCCCAGGGGCAGGGTCTCTTCCGCGGCCACGGGCAGGGCGCCCCAGCCGTGGCCCGCGAAGTCGTCGGCGATCCAGCTCCCGGCCTTCTCGAAGTCGCGCCGCGTCAGCTCGGCGCTGAAGTCGAGCAGCGCATCGGCGACCTCCTCCGACAGGTCCTCCACCGTCTCGAGGTGCTCGATGGGGCGCGTGGGCGCCCCGAGCTCGATCACGTCGGGCAAGCTGAAGGCTGCGGCCGTCGAGCCGGAGGCGCCGGGGGAGCCGTCCGGAGGCGCGCTCTCCTCGCCGGCACAGGCGACCAGGGAGGCGAGGGCGAGGAGCAAGAGTCGGAGCGGGGAGGGCATGGATGCGCGAGTACCGAGGGCAAGGAGACCGGCCAAGGTAGCAGCCGGCAGCGTGCCCTGGAACAAACGCTCAGCGCGCTAGCCCGGACCATGGCTCATGGATCGTCCGGGCTACAGGTCGAAGCTGGAACGAACCTCGGTCAGATCCCCGTAGCCCCGGGGCACGCTCCAGGTGGGGCGCTCGAGGTGCGCGCCGGGGGGCAGGCCGGGCAGCAGGTCCACGACCTCGATGGCGACGGGGGCGTTGCCCGCGAGGTAGAGCTCGAGCTCCAGGCCCTGCTCGTCGACGCCGAAGAGGCGCACCTGGGTGCGACCCCCGGGCCCGCTGCGGTTGAACGCGTCGAGGGCGACGCCGTGGGCGCGGGTCTCGAGCAGCTCGCCCCCCACCAGGAGGGTGGTCTCCACCGAGCCCGGCACCGGCTGCACGCGCAGGGTGAGTCGTCGCCCGACTTCGAGGGATGCCGGGGGCCCGAGGGGCGCCTCCGAGAGCAGGGTCAGGCGTGGCGAAGGGACGGGCGCAACGCCGGGCGCCGCGTCCGCTCCGGCGGCGACGCGGTGCAGGCCGTTGAGGTGACTCGGGGCGGAGGCTCCGTAGGGCGGCAAGGTCAGGGTCGCGAGCACACCGGCGATCCAGGCGCCCTGGCCCAGGGCCAGCATCAACAGCCGCGCCAGGCGCGCCATGCCGCCGGCGAGGGGCAGGAGGAAGAGCGCACCCAGGGCGACGATGCCGGTAGTCCCCTCGGGCAAGGCGTGTCCGAAGGCTTCCTCCAGGCCCGAGCTCAGGGGAGCCATGAAGGGCACGCTCAGGAGCGCCGGCGCGAGCAACGCCAGGGCGCGCCATCCGCCCAGCCCGCGGGGCGAGGATCCGACGCTCCACGCGACCCCCGCGGCGAGCAGCGCGGTGGGCACGAAGATGACCGACGCGCCGGGCGCGTAAAGGGCGCTGCCCAGCGCCGCTGCACTCCAGGCGATCGTCGCGGCGTGGAGCGCGGCGAGGCGCAGCCCCGGGCGCCGCAGGAGGCTCCCCGGAAGCAGTGCGCCCAGGAAGCCGGCGGCATAGAGGGTGCCGCGCAGGGGCGCGGGTGAGAGGGTCCAGGGCGCGTCGACTCCGCTGTACGCACGCACCAGGAGCAGCGCGGCGCGCCCCAGCAACACGGCCAGCCCCAGGGCCAGCAGCACGGCCCCCGCGCCGGCCGCGAGGTCGAGGACGCTCAGGGAGCGTCGTGCGAGCGCACGCACCAGCGCGCCCAGGGACAGGGCCAGGCACAGCCCGGCCAGCGGCAGGTTCCACGCCAGCGGCCACGAGACGACGAAGGCACCGCCGAGGCTGGCAAAGATCGCGTCCGGCAGGCCCTGCGACAGGACCATGTCCTCGGAGCGCAGGGCGCGCAGCAAGCCCAGCACCTCGCCGCCCTGGTGCTGCACGCTGGCCGGGTCCAGGTGTTCGCGATCGTCGAGGGGCGTGTGGTAGCGCGAGACGCCGCCGATGAACGCGAAGTTCGCGGCCTGCACCGGACGCGCGGCCAGCAGCACGGTCAGGTCCGTGTCGTTGGGCATGCGCCGGTAGACCTCGATGCCGACCGAGTTCGTCGAGGGCTGCTGCGCGCCCTCCGCGTAGCGCTCGATCACGCGCCAGTTGCCCGCCCCGGTCTGGAACAGGGTCGTCGCACCGCAGGTGCCGCGGGCCTCGACGTTGATCACGAAGGCGGTCGAGCCCATCCACGGGTGGTCGCGGGCGAAGGCACGGGCGCCGATCAAGCCACGCTCTTCGCCGTCCGTGATCAGGAGCCGCACGGGAAAGTCCGGCGGGCCGTTCTCGCGCCGGGCGCGCAGCACCTCGAGCAGCGTCGCCACCCCGGCCAGGTCGTCGGCGATGCCCGGGCCCGCGGGCACGGAGTCGTAGTGCGCGACGAGCAGCACGCCCTCGCCCTCCGGCGGCCCCGCCACATGGGCCAGCACGTTGCGCACCACCCCACAGCCCTCCCAGCTCGAGCAGGCGTAGGCATACTGGACCTGGGGCTCGTAGCCGCGTTCGCGCAGGACCTGCAGCAGGTTCTCGCGCACCTCGGCGTTGGCGCGCGACCCGGAGGGGCGCGGCGTGCGGGCCAGGTCGCCCGGGGCCAGGGCGTCGAGGGTCGCCAGGGCGCGCGCGGCGGAGAAGTCCTCGGCCGGCGCGCTCGCGTCGCGCGGCGCGGGCGGCGCGAGGACGCGGCGCATGCCGACGTCGAGGGCCAGGATCAGGGCCAGGCCGAGAAAGACGGTCGCGGCCAGGGAGCGCGACTCCGAGCCAGGTTGGTTGTCCATGATTCAGGGCGCGCGGCGCAGGACCAGGTTGAGGGCCCACCAGGTGTTGGGGGCGAAGTGGCCCGTGTTCGGATCGACGTCGCCGGAATCGTCGAACTCCCAGCCCGGCGTGGCGATCCCCAGGCGCTCGGGGCGCGAGGCTGCGCTCAGACGCAAGCGCCCCTGGGCGTCACTCGTGCCGCGCGGCTCAGCGTCACAGGTGAAGGCTATCCCGGGCAGGGACGCGCCGCCGGGGTCGCGAACGAAGGCCTGCACCCCCCAGCCGGCCTCGAAGAGGACGCGCGCCTCGAGGACGTCGTCGACCCGCGTCAGCTGCGCCCGGGTTCCGAAGACCGGTCGCAGGCCCTCGCCCCCCGCGGCCCAGTCGACGGCGACGTCGTCCGGCACGGGTCCGAGGGTATTGTTGCTCGTCGCGTCGTGGATCATCTGCGCCCAGCCCTCGGCGGGCCGCAGCCAGACCTGCCACGCGTCCGGCTCCTGGCCCGGGTCCGCCGCGCTGGCCAGGAAACGGATCAGGCTGCGCGGCGTGTCGTCCTGCACCCGGAGCTCGATGCCGCTCGCCGGTGGCGTCAGGGCGAGGGCTCGGGGCTCGGCCTGATCGGCCGTGCGCGGAGCGAAGAGCACCAGCTCGAAGTCGACCGACGGCAGGTGCTCGAAGGCGAAGGGCGCGAACCAGGGCGCCTCACCCCCGGGAGCGGCCGCCGTCCGCTCCCAGTCCTGGACCCGCTCCCAGAGCACGAGGGGCTCGCCGTCGGCCTGGGGCGGGCCCGTCAGGCGCAGCATGACCTCGTGACGGTACTGGCCGCTGGCACTGGTCACCCGCCCGCGGATCGACTCGCCCCCGCTGCGCGGGACCAGGCTGCAGGTCACGACCTGCGTCTCGCCCCCGCGCAGGATGAGGTCCGCGCGCCAGGGCTCGTGGTCCTTGGCCTCGACGCGCAGGACGTAGACGTCCGGCTCGAGGCCGCGCAGGCTGAAGGAGCCGTCGCCGTCCGCAGCCGCCTTCGACACGGAGCCATCGGACGCACGCTCGAGGGTCACCCCGATGTAGCCCAGGCCGCTGGCTCCGCCCCGGTCGCGCGCCCCTGCTCCGTCGGCCTCCTCGGCCCGGCGCGCGTTGCCGCGCAGCATCGCAGCCGCGAACAGTCGAACCGCGACGAGGTCCGGATAGCGCCCCGCGTTGCTTGCGACCTCGGCCGCGCCGCTCAGGAGCCCATCCTCCGACACGACGCGCAGGCGCCACGGGGGTCCCGGCGAGTTCGCCGCGTCGCGCTCGAAGCGTACCCAGGGAGCGTCGAAGGGCGCGCTGGCCAGGCGCAGCCGGGTCAGCCAACCCGAACCCACTGGACGCGGCCCGTCCCTGCTCTCGAGCTGTGCCAGAAAGGTCGTCACCACGCGCCCGTCCAACCCGGGCTGCGGCTCCAGGCGCAGGCGGTAGGTCGGCCCGATGTGGATCGCGAGCTCGACCGGGTCCGCCTCGGGGTCGTGCACCAGGGACGTCGTGTGGAGCCAGCTGCCCCCGTCGTCGAAGTCGACGCGCAGGGTTCCCGCCGCGTAGCGCTCGGTGCTGGCGAAGTGGCCGTCCGCATCGCTTTGCACCAGGTCGTCGACGCCCTCGTCACTCCACAGGGTGAGCCCGACGTGCGGCAGCGCCTCCCCCGTCGCCCTGTCGAGCAGGCGACCGCGCACGGGCCCCCGGGCCGGACGCGCCTCGTCGGGTTCGGGCGCCGCAGAGCGGGCGGCCTCGGACACACCCGGCGACTGTTCGGACGTGCGCCGCGCCGTCGTGGCGGGGCCGACCAGGTCGCCGGGGAGCGTCGCGTCAGCCGCCCCCGAGGACGCGGGGAGCGGAGCTCCGACCGGGGCCACCCCGTAGCCGCGGCTGCGCGTCAGCGCGAGCAGCACGGCGAAGAACAGCAGCACCAGCAGGGAGACCAGGGCGAGTCGCATGGGCGCGGCAGGAGTGTAGTGCCTGGGCCCCGGGCCGTTGCAGTCCGTACGGATTCGGCGCGGCGTCGCAGGCCGGGGGTCCGAGCGCTACGCTCTTCCCCATGAAGCTCTCCTGGAAGCTCTCGCGCGTGCCCCACGGCCTGTCTGCCCTCCGCGTCCTCGGCGCATGGACCGCCCTGGTCCTCGTCCCGGCCTGCGGCCCCGACGCTCCGGGGCCGCCGTCGGTCGAGGACACCCTGGTGCGCGAGCGCGCCGCCGCGCACTTCGCCAAGCAGTCGTACCAGGCCGCCCGCGGCGAGCTCGCCCCCCTGGTCACGCGCTCCGCAGCCGCGACCCAGGACCTGCTCTCGGCGGCGGCCGTCGAGATGCACGACGGACAGTACGACCTGGCCAAGAAGTTCCTGGCGCGTGTCGAAGAGGAGGCGCCGCGCGATCCGGCCATGCACTACATGCTGGCGCGCATGGCACTCGGCGAGGGACTCTTCGAAGAGGCCCTCGTGCACCTGCGCATCGTCCACGCCGAGCTGCCGGACGACCTGCCGACCTGGCTCTCCCTGGCCAACACCCTCTATGACCTGGGCGAGCCCGAGCAGGCGGCGGAGGCCAAGGCCCTGTACCGGGCGATCCTCGACGTGGGGATCGAGAACGCCGGCAGCTGGTACGTCAGCGCGGCCTACCGCCTGGCCCGCATCGCCATGCAGGAGTCGATCGAGGCCGAAATCGCGCTCTACGGCGAGCTGTGGGAGCAGCTGCAAGAGCGCGGGTACGAGGCCGTGAGCACACGCCAGCTCGACGCCGGACACCTGGGCGTCGTGCCACGCCCGGCCCCGATCGGCAACGAGGTGCCCCAGCCGACGCCGCCGACGTGGACGAGCGAGGAGCCGATCCTGCCCGAGCTGGCGGGCGCCGTGGCCCTGGAGGCCGCGGACGTGGACGGGGACCGCTCGACGGACCTGATCGCCACGCTGCCCGGGGCCCTGTGGATCGCGAGCTGGAACGAGGACTTCGAACTCGTGGCGCAGCGCATCTTCGAAGGCCCCCTGGACCTGGCCCACGGGATCGACCTGGCCAATGACGACGACCTGGACTTCGTCGTGGTCAGCGGCCCGCGACTGACTCTGGTCCGAGCAGAGAAGCAAGAGGACGACTGGACACCCGAGTGGCGCGTCGACCCCGAGCCCTTCGCCATCCTGCCCGCCGCGGTGCGCGACCTGTGCTCGGTGGACTTCGACCACGACGGCGACCTGGACCTGTTCCTGGTCGGCGACTTCGGGGCACGCCTCTTGCGCAACGACGGTGCGGCCAAGCCCGAGGGCGTCTTCACGGATGCCTCGAGCGACGCGGGCCTGCCCACGGGTGGCGGCTTCGAGTGGTGTGACTTCGAGGACTTCGACGACGACCAGGACGTGGACCTCCTGTGCGGCGGCAGCGACGTCCTGTTCCTGGCCGACAGCCTGCGCGCGGGTCGCTTCCAGGAGCGGACCGCCGAGGTCTTCGGCCTCTCCGGGCTCGAGCACGCGCCGCTCCTGGCCGACTTCGACGGCGATGCGCGGGTCGACGCCTTCGTCCCCGGGACACCGGGCTACCTGCTGATCCAGACCGCCGAGGGACGCTTCGAGCGCCGCCCGAGCCCGCTCTCCGTCAACCCCGGACCCGATCCTGGAGCGCCCCGCGCCGTGCGCATCAGCGACCTCGACCTGGACGGGTCCATCGACCTCTACTGGGGCGACGCATCGGTACGCGCCGCGGGCGCCCTGGCGGCGACCCTGCCCGTAGAGACCCCCTTCCGCTTCGGCGCGGACGCCTGCGGCGGCCCCCTGATCGCCTGCGACCTGGACGGCGACCTCGATGTCGACCTGGTCGAGGCCCGCGCCGAGGGCCTGGTCGTGCACCGCTGCGAGGGCGACGTGGGCGCTGCGGCGCGGCTCGAGTTCCTCGGCACCAAGGACAACCGGCGCGGCGTGGGTGCGGTGGTCGAGGTGCGCACGGGCGCTCGCTACCGGCGCATTTTCTGGCGCGGCTCGACCCTGCTCGCCGGGGGCGGCGACGCCAAGTGGATCGACGTGCTGCGCGTGCGCTGGCCCAATGGCGTGGTGCAGACCTGGCTCGACGTCGAGTTCGGGGAGCAGACCTTCCTCGACGAGCTGTCCCTGGAGCAGGAGGAGGGCCTCGTGGGGTCCTGCCCCTTCCTCTATACGTGGAACGGCGAGACCTTCGAGTTCATCAGCGACGTGCTGGGCATCACGCCCCTGGGCCTGCCCATGGCCCCCGGGATGCTCGTGCCCCCCGACCACGACGAGTACGTCCTGGTGCGCGGCGACCAGCTGGTCGCGAAGGACGGGCGCCTCGAGCTGGCCTTCACCGAGGAGCTGCGCGAGGTGACGTACCTCGACCGCGTTCGCCTCGAGGCCGTCGACCACCCCGAGGGAACGCGGGTCTACCCGAACGAGCGCTTCACCTTCCCGCCCTTCCCCGAGCGTCACGAGTTCGTCGTCCGCGACCCCCTGAGGCCGAAGCGCGCCGTCGACCACAAGGGTGCGGACTGGGCCTCGGAGCTGGCCGCGATCGACGGCGACATGGCGATGCCCTTCGAGTTCTACACGGGACAGTTCCGCGGGCTGGCCGAACCGCACTTCCTCGAGCTCGAGTTCGACGCC
>JAJFFA010001017.1 GCA_021776885.1 Planctomycetota bacterium | reverse complement strand
CGCGACCCCCTGATGCTGTGAGGGCAGGAACCCGCTACTCCACAGGCGGCTGTAGAGGCCCTGGACGTTGCGCGTTCCACCGCTCCAGAAGGCCGACGTGAGGACCACGAAGTCGGGCAAGTTCCTGTTCATCGAACCGAGGCCGTAGCTCAACCAGGCGCCCATGCTGGCCTTGCCCGGGATCTCGGAGCCGGTGCAGAGGAAGGTCTTGCCCGGGTCGTGGTTGATCGCGTTCGTGTGCATCGACTTGATGACGCAGATGTCATCGGCCACTGCGGAGAGGTGCGGCAGGAGCTCGCTCCACCACACTCCGTTCTGGCCGCTGCGCCGGAACCCGAACATCGACGGCATGACGAGCTGCGCCTGGCCGCGGGTCATCGCCGTGACGCGCTGGCCCTTGCTGATGCTCTCCGGCAGCGGCTCCCGGAAGAGCTCCTCGAGGCCCGGCTTGTAGTCGAACAGGTCGAGCTGACTCGGCGCGCCGGCCATGAACAGGAAGATCACCTTTCTCGCGCGCGGCGGGCGCTGCCCGAGGCTCCGGGCAAGGGCGCTCTGGGGCAACAAGGAGGCCAGGGCCGTGACCCCGAGCCCCATGCCCGAGGCCTTCAGCAGCTGCCGACGGGATTGCAGCCGGTCGTGTTGTTCCAGGATCGAATGCATCCGTCTATTCCCGCGTCTTGGTGATGTCGAGGTTGTAGATCGTGCTGGTCAGCAGCGTCCAGGCGGCCAGCTGCGTGGCGGACTGGCCGTCCCGCAGCGTCAAGCCCGCGCACAGATCCCGGGCCAGCTCCGGGTCCTCCGCGTACAGCGCCTCGAGGTCCGCCACGGACTGCAGCAGCGTGCGGCTCACCGCTGCGCTCGGGAGCCTCGAGGTGATGGTCTCGTAGATGCGCTCGAGCCTCTGCGCCGCTGCCAGGGGCTCGCCGGCCAACGTCGCGGCCGCCAGATGCCGCGCCGCTCCCAGGTACTCCCTCTCGTTCAAGAGCAGCAGCGCCTGCAGCGGCGTGTTGGTGCGCTCCCTGCGCGCCGTACAGGACTCCCGGGTGGGGGCGTTCAGCATCGACATCTGGGGCGGGGGCATGCCGCGCTTCCGGAAGGTGTAGAGGCTGCGCCGGTAGGCCTTGTCCCCTTCGTCGGCGACGTAGGTCCTCGGGTACGAGTCGGGCAGGCTCACGGCGCTCCACAGGCCGGGAGGCTGGGGAGGCTTGACGCTCGCGCCGTACATTGTCGCGCTCAACAGTCCGCTGGTCGCCAGGATCTGATCGCGGATCATCTCGGAGTCCATCCGGAAGCGCGATCCGCGCGCCAGCCAGCGGTTCTCCGGATCGGCCTCGAAGGTAGACGGTGCCGCCTGCGACGACTGCTGATAGGTCGCGGACAGGAGTATCTGCTTCAGCAGTGCCTTGACGTCCCAGCCGGTCTCAACGAAGGAAACGGTCAGGTGGTCGAGAAGTTCGAGGTGGCGCGGCCACTCGCCCTGGGTCCCGAAGTCCTCCGCGGTCTTGACCAGGCCGACGCCGAAGAGCTGTTGCCAGAAACGGTTCACGGCGACGCGCGCGGTCAACGGGTGCTCCCGCGCCACGAGCCACTCGGCCAGGTCCAGTCGGGAGCGCGTGCCATCCTTCGCCTTCATGGGCGGCAGGAAGGTCGGCGTGCCGCGCTCGACCCGTTCACCTGGATTGTCGTAGGCGCCCCGAACGAAAATGTGCGCCGGCCGCAATTCGTCGCGCTCCTTCATCACCATGGCGGCCGGGACCGTGATCTGGATCGCGTCCCGCTCCTGCTGCAGCTTCTGCAGCTCGTTCCGACTCTGCTCCAGGCGAGCCCGCAGATCCTGCTCGAGGGGCATAGCGCCCGCGGCTGCGGCCAGGTCACTCTCCAGGGACTCGATCCGCGACCGCTGCGGCTCGAGCTCCCGGTCCAGTTCCGCGAGGCGCGTGGACTGCTCCTCGCTCGGGAACTCGATGTAGGGCGGTTGTAGACCGCGCAGGAAATCCGTGCCCTCCCTCGCGCCCGTCTCGGCGTCGCCGTCGAAGTTGTTGAAGAAGGCGGAGAGCTGGTAGAAGTCCTTCTGCGTGATGGGGTCGAACTTGTGGTCGTGGCACACGGCGCACTGAGCGGTCAACCCCAGGAAGGCGGTGCTGAAGGCGGTTGTGCGGTCGATGACGTTTCGCGCCAGGCTCTCCTCCGGCAGCATCGTTCCGCGATCGATGATCAGGTGCAGGCGGTTGAACCCCGATGCGGTCAGCTGCTCGTTCGTCGGATCGGGGTAGACGTCGCCGGCCACCTGATGGGCGACGAACTCGTCGTAGGGCAGGCTGTCGTTGAAGGAGCGGATCACCCAGTCGCGGTAGGGTGCCATCTCGCGATAGTGGTCGTGGTGAACACCATTGGTGTCCGCGAAGCGCACCAGGTCCAGCCAGTACTTGGTCATGTGCTCGCCGTACTGGGGGCGAGCGAGCAGGCGCTCGACGAGGCGCTCGTAGGCGCCGGGCGTGTCGTCGCTCAGGAAGGCCTGGATTTCGTCGCGCGTCGGCGGCAAGCCGCAGAGGTCGAAGCTCACGCGGCGGATCAGCGTGCGCCTGTCGGCTCTCGGGCTCGGGCGCAGGCCCCTGGCCTCGAGTCCGTGCAGCACGAAGCGATCGAGCGGCTGCTGGCACCAGTCCTCCTGCTCCACCTCGGGAGCGTCGGGCCGGACCGGAGCGACGAAGGCCCAGTGCTCCTCGTACTCGGCGCCCTCATCGATCCAGCGCCGGAGGAGGTCGAGCTCCTCGGCCTGCAGCGCTTCCACGTGCGCATCCTCCGGCGGCATCCGATCGTCCGCGAAGTCGGACGTCACGCGCTGCCAGAGCTCGCTCTCCTCGATGGACCCCGGCTGGATCGCCGGCTTGCCACGGCGTGAGCGATAGGCCCCCTGGGATCCCTCGGCGCTGTCCAGGCGCAGCCTACCCTTGCGCTGCTGCGCATCCGGACCGTGGCACGCAAAGCACCGATCGGCGAGCAGCGGGCGCACGTCACGGTTGAAGCGGACGCTTGGCGAAGCGCTGTCGGCCGGCGGCGACGGAGTGACCCTCTCCCCATCCCCCAGGTCTCCGTTGGCGCGCGCGGCCGGGAGCAGAGAGAAGAGAAGCAGGGCGAGCGGAAGGAGCGCGCGAAGTGAGGTGCTCTGATCCAACGTGTGCAGACGAGGGGGGCCAGGTTCGAGGTGCAAGGTAGAGCCGGAGTCTACTCGGCGCTCAGGCGACCGCAGAGGAATGTGTCGGCGCTCACTCCAGCGCGCCGGCCACCGTCCGGAGCAGTTGGCGGCGTGTGGCGGGCTTGCGCACGATCCCCTTCGGATGACCCCCGTCGAAGCGCTGCAGGATGTCCTTCTCGGAGGAGCCACTGGTGAGGACGACGCGAACGTCCGGCCGCACCTTGAGGAGCTCGTGGAAGGTCTCGACGCCGTCGAGCCTGGGCATGCTGAGGTCCAGCACGACGCAGTCGAACTCGTCCGGTCGGTCGAGGAACAGGTCCAGTGCCTCTTGCCCGTCCTTCGAGGGCGTGACCACGTATCCGGCGTTCTCGAGAGTCTGGACCAGGATCGAGAGGACCTCGGGTTCGTCGTCCGCGACGAGGACCCTTGCTCCTCGGGGCGGCGCAGACGCCGGCGGGCCGGGCGCTGG
>JAJFFA010001016.1 GCA_021776885.1 Planctomycetota bacterium | reverse complement strand
CGAGCGCCAGCAGGTCCAGCGCATTGGGCACGCGGTCCGTGAACACCGGCACATCCTGCGTCAGCCCCGCGGCCTTCGGCGCCCCCGGATCCGCGAGCACGAGCACTCCCGCAGGAATGCTCTGGCGCACCTGCTCCGGCGTGAGCACGGTCGGCGCCACGAGCGCCTCGACGTCGTGCTGAGTCCGGCCGTAGCGGGCGAAGTACAGCTCGCCTGCGCGGGCGTCCAGCAGGACACAGCACTCTTCACCTGGCTCGAGGGCACCGTACGCCAGGGCTTCCACGGATGGCACGTCCCGTAGCTTGGCTCCGGCGCCGCGCGCCAGGCCCAGGGCGGTGGCGATGCCGATGCGCAGGCCCGTGTAGCTTCCCGGTCCGGTGCCGACGATGACCGTGTCGATGTCCCGGGGGGCAGCACCTGCTTCCCGGACCAGCTCGTCGATCGTCGGGCTGAGGTCGCTCGAGTGCGCGCGGCCCGCGGTCAGGACCTTGACCGCGGTGCTCTTCCCGCGCAGCGCCACCGAGGCGGGGCGGACAGAGGTCTCGAGGGCGAGGCTCAGCTTCACGCCAGGCTCAACCAGGCTCAGCCGAGGGCGCGGTCGATGGCCTCGGCGATGCCCTCGGCCTGCTTCTGGATCGTGCCCTGGTCCGGGCCCTCGACCATCACGCGGGCCAGGGGCTCGGTGCCCGAGTAGCGCAGCAGCACGCGACCGTCTGCGCCCAGGGCCTGCTCGACCTCACGCACCAGGGCCGCGATCTCGGGCAGCTCGGAGAGGCTCGGCTTGCGCTGCACGGGGACGTTGAGCAGCACCTGCGGCAGGGGCTGGTAGGGCGCGGCGAGCTCCGAGAGCTTGGTCCCCGTCTCGTGCATGACCGCCAGCACGGCCAGTGCGGTGTACAGGCCGTCGCCGATGTAGTCGTTGCTTCCGCCCAGCACGACGTGGCCGGACTGTTCCCCGCCCAGGGTCAGACCCTCGGCCCGCAGGCTCTCGACCACCGCCCGGTCGCCAACGGCCACCTCGACCACGCCGACGCCGACATCGCGCAGGGCACGGTGCAGGCCGCGGTTGCTCATGACCGTGGCCACGATGCGCGGATCACTCATACGGCCCTGGGTCATCTCGTGGCGAGCGAGGACGGTCATGATCCCGTCGCCGTGGACCACCGCGCCACGCTCGTCGACCAGGATGCAGCGATCGCCATCTCCGTCCAGGGCAATGCCGATGCTGGCGCCACGCGAGCGCACCTCGCGCTGCAGGGCCTCGGGATGAGTCGAGCCGCACTCGCGGTTGATGTTGTCGCCGTCGGGCTCGCAGGCGATGGCGTGGACCTGGGCCCCGAGCCGTCCCAGGACCCGCGGCCCGACGCGGCTTCCAGCGCCGTTGGCACAGTCGAGCGCGATGATGTTGCCAGCCAGGTGCAGGTCCTTGCCCGCGGTGTGCAACAGGTGATCCAGGTACGCGAGTTCGAGCTTGGGGTCGATGGGCACGACGCGTTCCGCCGGGGGCTCGTCGGAGCCGTGGTCCAGCAGCAGATCCTCGATGCGCTCCTGCAGCTCGTCGGAGAGCTTGTCACCCTGCCCCGAGAACAGCTTGATGCCGTTGTCCTCGGCCGGGTTGTGCGAGGCACTGATCATGGCCCCCAGGTCGGCGTTCTCCGTGCGCGCCAGCCAGGCCAGACCCGGCGTCGGGATCAGCCCAGCGCTGCGCACCTCGAAGCCGGCAGCCGTCAGGCCCCCGGCCATCGCCTTCTCGAAGGAGGGCCCGGAGCGCCGGCCGTCGCTGCCCAGCAGCGCATGCCCGCCCTTGCCGCCGCCGAGCACAGCTCCCGCCGCTTGACCCAGGCGTGCCACCGCCTCCGGTGCCAGCCAACCCTCGCCCGCGCGTCCACGGATTCCATCCGTTCCGAAGATTCGTCCGGCCATGGCCGGGATCGTACAGAAAGCGAAGCGGGGCGGGGAGAGCGCCGTCCTAGCGCGCGATCAGCAGCAGCTCGCGGTCGCCCTGGAGCTCGAGGGTCAAGGACGCCCGTGGATCCTGGGTGCGCATCGAGGGCGGCAGAGCGTCCTGCCAGGGCGTCTCGAAGATCCAGCGGATGACCGCGGAGCCGCCCTCGTGGTCGACCTCGGAGACATCGATGAACACGCGCAGGTTGTCCTCGAGGTAGCGATGGATGATCGCGTTCTGCTGGATGCGCAGCTCCGACCCGGGGTCGGCCTCCTCCAGGATGCCCGCCGTCTTCACGGTGAAGGTCGCGATCTGGGACCGGGGGGTCCAGCGCTCCAGCTCCGACGGCCGCTCGGTCGCGAGCCAGACCACGGCGATCTCGCGCTCGATGTCCCCCAGGGGGATGACCGCCGGGACGATCTCGAGGCTGACCTCGATCGAGTCGACGCCCACCAGCGAGAAGCCAGCGGCCAGCAGCGAGGGGGAGAGCTGCAACGCCTCGACCCGGGTGTCGTTGTCCGCCACTTCGAGGACGATCGGTTCGAGCAGCAGCGGCAGCTCGTCGGTCGCCAGCCGCTCGACCTTGCCCAGGGGGCCGAGGATCTGGACGGTCGACGGGCGTAGGGACAGGGCCTCGCTGCGTGCCTCGTAGCGCAGATCGAGACTCGACGCATCGACGGGCACGTTCGCCGCGGTCAAGGCGAAGCGGCGCGACTCGAAGCGTGCGATCGAGAGCTCGGGCGGCGGCGAGCTGCTCCACTCGACTTCGAGCGCTTCAACGAAGCGGCCCGCGCCCCAGCGCACGTCCTGCAGGGGGAAGGGGCGCGAGCCCGGGTCGTCGTCGGGGCCGAGTACGAGGACGCCGCCAATTCCCGCGGAGAGAGGCTCGAGCTGGGCCCGCGTCCCCGTCACAGTCACCTCGACCTCGGCTCCCGGGTCGGGGGCTTCGAGGTGGTGCTCGGAGTCGGGCAGCACCACCAGGAGCTGCCCCGGAGTGGGCGTCGCCGACTGGCCCTTGGCGATGGTCGCCACGCTGAGCTGGAAGGTGCGCACCTCGCGGACGTCCTGGTAGGCGACCCAGAACAGCCCGATGCCGAGCCCCACGGCACCCAGTTTCTGGGGCACGTCCTCGAGGAAGACGCGGCGCAGGAAGTCCAGGCAAGCGGTCGTCGCTGTCCTCGCCTCGACGTCCTTGGCGGGCTTCCCCAGGCGCTCGCGCAGCACGGTCTCGAGCTTCCCGGCGGGGATGCCCTTCTCCATCTTCCCGTGCTTGCAGATCGTGATGGTGCCGGTCTCTTCGGACACGGCGACGGTCACGGCGTCGGTCTCCTCCGTCAGGCCGAGGGCCGCGCGGTGGCGCGTTCCGGTCGACTTGGAGATCTCGGGGGCCTCGGTCAGGGGGAAGAGCGACGTGGCCGCCTCGATGCGGTCCCCGCGCAGGATCACCGCGCCATCGTGCAGCGCGCTGCCGTGGTGGAAGATGCTGTCGAGCAGGAAGCGGTTGATGTCGGCGTCGACCTTGACCGCGCTGTCGATGAAGTGATCGAGGGGGATCTTGCGCTCGAAGGCGATCAGGGCGCCCTGGCGCTTCTTGGCCATGGTCACCACGGCCTGGGCCACTTCCGAGAGCACGTCGTGGCGGCGGGTCTGCAGCAGCCGACCCAGGAGCGGGTTCTCGCCCAGGTGCACGATGCCGCGCCGCAGCTCGGGCTGGAACAGGATCGCGACGATCACGAAGGCAAAGCCGGTGATGCTCTGGATGATGTACTCGAGCTCCTCCAGCTGGAGGAACTTGGAGAGCCACCACAGGCCGGCCACTCCGAAGAGCAGGGTGATCGTCAGTCCGCGCACCAGGCTCCCGCCGCGCGCCGTGCGCAGGAAGCCCAGCACGATGTAGATCCCCGTCGAGAGGATCGCGATCTGCGCCATGGTGCCCATGGAGATCGTCACGACGCGCTCCCCTGGGGCGGCGACCCGGCGATGGCCTCGGCCACGCGTACGGTCTCGGCCATGAGGGCGACGTCGTGCACGCGCAGGATCTTGGCTCCCGCGGCGACACCCAGGGCCACCGCCGCGGCGCTTCCGCCCGCGCGCCCGCTGGTCTCCAGGGAGTCGGCGACTCCCTGTCGCCGGGCCAGGTGTGCCATGAAGCTCTTGCGCGACACGCCCAGCAGCAGGGGCAGCCCCAGGCTGCGCAGCTCGTGCAGTCGGGCCAGGAGCGCGAGGTTGTGGTCGAGGGTCTTGCCGAACCCGATGCCCGGGTCGACGACGATGGAGGCGGCGTCGATTCCGGCCGCGAGGCAGGCGGCCACTCGCTCGCGCAGGAAGGCGCAGACGTCGGCGACCACGTCTGCGTAGTGGGGCGCGCGCTGCATCGAACGCGGCTCGCCCTGCATGTGCATCAACACGATGCGTGCGCCGCGGTCGGCCACCAGCGGCAGCAAGTCCTCGTCCGCTCGACCCGCGCTGACGTCGTTGACCAGGGTCGCTCCCGCGTCCAGCGCGGCCGCCGCGACCTCGGCCTTGGTGGTGTCGATCGAGAGCTCGAAGGACGCCGCGGCGGAGCTGCGCCGAGCCGCCAGGCCCTGAACGACCGGAGCGACGCGCTCCAGCTCTTCGGCGGCGCTGACAGGGACGGCCCCGGGACGCGTCGACTCGCCGCCCACGTCGAGCAGCTGGGCGCCGTCCCGAACCAGGCGCATGCCGTGGTCGATGGCCAGCTCCGGATCGAGGTACTGGCCTCCGTCCGAGAAGCTGTCGGGAGTCACGTTGACGATGCCCATCACCTGGGCCGGCGCGGCCCGCAGGGCGTGGTTCTCGCAGGCCTGCCAGAGGATGGCCGCGTCCTCGTCCGCGGCGCAGGCGGCGTGCAGCTGCTCGAGCTCGAACTCCTCGCGTCGCTCGCTCGAGGCGGCGCCGCCCGCAGTGCGAGTGGCCAGGATCACCCGGCCAGAGCTGCGTTCGAGCACGCGTGGACCAAGCTCCAGGGCACGCGGGCCGAAGGAGAGCTCGATGCGGTCCACAGCGGGCCCAATCAAGCGGGCGAGAGTCCCGTCTCGCCCGGCAGGTCGCCGGGAAGTTCGTCCTCGCGGTGGTCGCTGCTCTCGGCGCGCGGCTTGGCGGGCCGAGCCTCGGGCGGCTCGGGCGCCGGCTCAGGGCGCAAGTCGTCGGGGCTGCTCGTGCCCTGGATCAGGCTCAGGATCTCGGCCTCGTGCAGGGTCTCGTAGCGCATCAGGGCATCGGTCAAGCGCTCCATGGCCTTGCGCTCGCCGCCCACGATCTCCCGTGCGCGCTCGTAGGCCTCGCGCAGGATGCGCTCGATCTCCTCGTCGATCTGGCGCGCTGTGTCCTCCGAGTGCCACTTGCCGCTCATCAGCTCGGTGCCGAGGAAGTCGGAGCCCTGGCGCTCGGCGTAGTTGATGGGCCCGACCTTGTCGCTCATGCCGAGCTCGGTGACCATCGCGCGGGCCAGCTCGGTGGCGCGCTTGATGTCGTCCGATGCCCCGGCCGAGATATCGCCGCAGTACAGCTCTTCCGCCACGCGACCGCCGAAGGCCATGGCCAGCTGGCCCAGGAGTCGGCGCTTCTGCATGTGGTAGCTCTCGCGCTTGGGCAGCATCATCGTCGAGCCCAGGGCGCGCCCGCGGGGCACGATGGTGACCTTGTGGGGCATGTCCACCTCGGGCAGCTGCGCTGCGACGATGGTGTGCCCGGCCTCGTGGTAGGCCGTGATCTTGCGATCCTCTTCCTCCACGTTGCGCGACTTCTTCTGGCGCCCGTAGCGCACCTTGGCGGCGGCCTCCTCGAGATGCTTCATCTCGATGACCTCCTTCTTGTCGAGCACCGCCATGATCGCGGCCTCGTTGACGATCGCAGCCAGATCGGCGCCCGAGTAGCCGGGCGTCGAGCGCGCCAGGGTGTTCACGTCGACGTCGCTGCCCTGCTTCACCTTCTTGAGGTGCACGGTCAGGATGGCGCGCCGCCCCTCGAGATCCGGGAGGTCGATCGTCACTTCACGGTCGAAGCGACCCGGGCGCAGCAGGGCCGGGTCGAGCACGTCGGGGCGGTTCGTCGCAGCCACGACGATGATGCCCTCGTCGGTGCTGAAGCCGTCCATCTCCACCAGGATCGCGTTCAGGGTCTGCTCGCGCTCGTCGTGTCCGCCGCCCATGCCGCTGCCGCGGCGCCGGCCGACGGCGTCGATCTCGTCCAGGAAGATGATGCACGGGCTGTTGTCACGCGCCTGCTTGAACAGGTCGCGCACGCGGCTGGCACCGACGCCGACGAACATCTCGACGAAGTCCGAACCGGAGATCGAGAAGAAGGGCACCTCGGCCTCGCCTGCGATGGCCTTGGCCAGCAAGGTCTTGCCGCAGCCCGGGGGGCCGACCAGCAGCACACCGCGCGGGATGCGTCCGCCGATGCGCGTGAAGCGTCCGGGGTTCTTGAGGAACTCCACCACCTCCTGGACTTCGTCCTTGGCCTCCTCGGCCCCGGCGACGTCGTCGAAGGTGACGTTGGTGTGGTTCTCCTTGGTGTAGAGCTGCGCACGGGAGCGGCCGAAGGACATCACGCCGGCGCCGCTTCCCTGCTGGCGCATCTGGCGCATGAAGAGCAGGAACACGCCGAAGATCAGGATCCACGGTCCGTAGATCAGCAGCACCTGCGCGAAGCTGGTGCTGGCCGCACCGTGGCTGGTGCCGTGCTTCTCGCGCAGGTCGAACTGCAGCTCACGTGCTTTGGCCTGCAGATCGAGGCTGGACTTGATCTCGGCCAGGTTCTCGACCGGCTTGACCTCGAACCAGACCCGGCCCGTGGTCTCGGGCAGGGGGAACGGGGCCGCATCGCGCCCGGTCCACTCGGAGCGCGCCTTGGAGGTCAGGGCGACGAACAGGCGGTCGAGCTGCTGCGGCTTGGCCGGTACGGCGCCGGGCGCGGCGACGTCGGCGACGCCTGGTGCCGTGCTCGAGCTGCCCGATCGATCGGGGCCATCGGGGCCCCCAGGACCCCCGGGACCCCCAGGACCACCGGGAGGCAGGATCGTGGGGGAGTCACGCAGAGCGACGATGTGGCGATACTCCTCGGGGCGGTAGTAGTCCCCGCTCATCCCGTCGAGCAGCTGCTTGGCGGTGACCTTGTGGTACTCGTCGATGGCGTTGAGCTGGCTGAACTCCTGCTCCTTGCCTTCGAGGCTCGAGTAGCTCACGGAGAACCGGTTGCCGTTCTTGAGCTCCCCCTGGACCTCGTTCGTACCCCGGATCATGAGCTGCGAGACATCGCCCGTATGGAGCTTGTACTCGAACTGATCCTGGGTCAGCTGCTCGGTGCGACCCAGGTGATCGCCACCGAAGGCGATCAGGATCACGACCAGCACGGTCAGGAACAGCAAGAACGACCCAAAGGGGCGTGACTTGCGGCTCTTGTCCCCTTGGGGGTTGTGGGTCTCGGACATGCTACCTGTATCGTCCTTGCTCGGGCGGACCTCCAGGGTCCACCCGCAGCATAGAATAATGTGACGCGGATCGATCCCGCCGGGTTGCCCGGGCTAGTCGCGTCTGTACGCAGCCCGTACGTGGCGGGACCCTTGGGACGGGCTCAGAGGCGGGTCGTCGGGCGCCCCGCTTCGTCCACGTCGGAGTCGGCGGGCGCGGAGGGCGGGCGGGCGAGGAGATCGAGGAGCAGCTTGTCGGCCAGGTTCGCCAGGGCCCGCTGGCGCTGGACGGACTCGGAACTCACGTCCTCCAGGGTGTAGCCCACGGAGATCGAGACGCTGGTGGGACCGACTCTGGGGGGGGCCCCGGGGCGCGGGCTGAGCCAGCCCTCGGCCTGGATGATCACGCCGGTCTCGAGCAACTGGTTCTGTGCGCTACGGATGCCTCCGCGGCGGCGGTAGAGCAGGATGCGGCCCTCGAGCACGAGATCGGCCTGGGAGGGCGGCACCAGGGGTGCCCGCACGATGCGCTGGGCGGAGCGCGACAGCTCGAGGTGCAGCTGGCGCTCGAGGTCCGGCTCGAGGGTCTCGTTGCCGAACAGGGCCAGGCCGAGGGAGCCCGCCTCGAAGGGTAGGGTCAGCCCTCGATCGAATTTGCATCCGGGCAGGCCGAACCCCAGGAACAGGGCCAGGGCGACGCGCAGCAGCGGAAGGCCGAGCGCGGACGTGGCGCGGGGGGTCACGGGGCGGCCTCGGCCGCAGCCTCGGCGGCCTGGGCGGTGAGATCGGAGAGCAGGCCCTGCGCCTCCTCGACCTGGTCGGGATCGCCAGCCTCCAGGGCCTCCTTCACCGCGCGCCGGGCGTGGAACTCGGCGCCGGCAGCGTTGTCGACCCGAGCGTAGAAGCGAGCCGTCAGGAGGTCGTGGTCCGCCAGTCGGCGCCGGGCGTCCCCGAGATCCTCGCGCACCCCGGCCTCGAGCGGCGACCCGGAGTGGGAGCCCAGCCAGGCCAGAAGCTCGCGCTCGGCCTGCTCGACCTCCGTGCGGTCGTACTCCGGACTGCGCAGGGCGCGCAGACGCAGGCGCGGGATCGCTGCCTCGCTCGACTCGGCGAGGGGGCTCTCCGGGTACCACAGGATCAGGTCCTCGTGGTTCTCCACGGCCAGGGCCCAGCGTCCGGCGCGCTCGTACAGGGCGGCGAGGGTGGCGTAGGCCTGGTCGCAGCGTGGCTCGCCCGGGTAGGTCTCGACCAGGTAGTGCAGCGGCGAGTACGCCAGGGTGCGGTAGTGGAAGAACAGCCCATAGCGGCCGCCGTCCTCGGCGAAGGAGAAGCCGACGTCGCCAACCACGCGCCCCGCGGTCTGGCGCTCGAAGTGGTGCGGGTAGCTGGTGTCCACGCGCTGGATCAGCTCGAAGGCCTTCTGGCGCTCTCCGCGCTCGAAGTACAGCTGGGCACCGCGCACCCCGGCGCGCACGGCGATGCGCCGCGGGATGTCGAGGTCGACCATGCGCGCGAGCTGCTTGGGCGAGCCGTCCGGCCCCGAGAGGGCCTCGAGTCGCGCCCGGGCGGCCTGGTCCAGCAGGGTCTCGAGCTGCGCGCGCAGTCCGGGGGCGAGCCCGCCGGCGTCACCGGCGACCAGAACCCGGGCCAGGGCGCGGCGCGTGTCGCCGCGCTCGAGCTCCGACTGGGCCTCGGCCATGGCGGCGGGGACCTCGTCGGTGGAGTAGCGCTTGGGAACACCGGGAACGCCAGAGCCGAAGAGCGAGCAGCCGCTGACGATGCAGCTCAGGAAGAGCAGCAGCAGGGCCGTGGGCAGCGGAGGGTGGGCAGCCGGGTGTTGGGTCACCGGGTGTCGGGTCACCGGGTGTCGGATCACCGGGTGTTGGATCACCGGGTGTTGGATTAAGTGGGGGGCGGGGGCGGCGCGTTGCATGGATCAGGAGCGGAGAGCGTTGCGGCTCGGAGCGGACAGGAAGCTTTGCAGGGATCGGGGGCGAGATTCCAGGTGGTAGTCGAGGAAGCGTTCCAGGAGGTCGCGCACGCGCACGAGAAGGGTGGGCT
>JAJFFA010001015.1 GCA_021776885.1 Planctomycetota bacterium | reverse complement strand
ACATGGAGCGCGTGCTCGACTTCGACATCGACCTGGCCGAGCTGGACGAGGCCACCGTGGCCGCGGACCTCTACGTGCACGGGCGCAGCGCACTGGCGCGCGGCGCCATGGACGAGGCGCACGAGGTCCTCGAACGCCTGCGCGCGCACCGCAAGGACTCCCTGACCGAGGACGCCGCGGCCCCCTTCGGCTGCTGCCTGGTCGACGCCGGGGCCGACAGCAGCGTCCTCAGCCCGCGGCGCAGTGCGGTGCTGGTGATGGAGCGCCAGCTCGAGGGACTCGTGCTCCTGGCCGAGGCGCGCAGCCCCGAGGAGCTGGCCCTGGGCTTCGCCGCCCTGCGCGCCGCGGCAGCCGACGAGGACGCCCAGGCCTACGACTTCGGCCCGCCCCTGGTCGTCGAGCCGGCCCACGAGCTCCTGGGTCGCAAGCTGCTCGACCGCGAGCGGCCCGCGGAGGCCGTGACCGAGTTCGAGCGAGCCCTCGAGCGGGCACCGCGACGCGCCCTCTCCCTGCTGCTCCTGGCCCGTGCCCGGGACGCGTCCGGGGACGCGCGCGGGGCTGCCGAGGCCTATACGGAGCTGGCCCGTATCTGGCAGCGCGCGGACGCCAAGCTGCCCGACCGGGGCGAGGTCGTCGCAGGAGCGGGACTCTAGCTGCCCCGGGGGCCCCGCTGCGGGTCCCCTGCTCAAGCCCGCGCCCGCGCCTCTCGAACACGAGGGGATGCGGGACCTCTATATCTTGGGTTGCGGGCGCAGCGGAACGAGCCTGGTCGCAGGCACCCTGGCCGGGGCGGGCTACTACCAGGGGGACGACCTCTACGCCTCGCGCCGCGCCAATCCGAAGGGCTTCTTCGAGAGCCCCCAGGTCAACGGCGTCAACGAGTCGATCCTGGCGCGCCACACCCCGGCGCACCCGCCCCTGGCGGACTTTCAGCGCTGGCTCGCCGTGCTCACGCCCGAGCAGGCCCGGGGCGTCCACGCCATGGCCCAGGAGCGCGCCGCCATCGCCGCGCTGGTCGCGCGTGGCCCCTTCTGCTTCAAGGACCCGCGCTTCACCTGGACCCTCGGGGCCTGGCGCGAGGCGGCCCCCGAGGCCGGCCTGGTGTGCGTCTTCCGCGACCCCGCGTCCACGGTCGCCAGCCTGCTGGAGGAGGCGGCGAGCTCCGAGCACCTGGCCGGAGTCGAGCTCGACAGCGCGCGCGCCCTCGAGCTCTGGCGCGCGACCTACGCGCGTCTGCTCGAGCTGCACGCGGCAGCGCAGGACGGGGGGCGCGACTGGCTCTTCTTGCACTACGACCAGGTGCTCGAGGCCGCGGGACGGAAGCGCCTGGCGGCCTTCGCCCAGGCCGACCTGGACGACGACTTCGCCGAGCCCGGGCTGCGCCGCGAGCCCCCGGCCCTCGAGCTACCGCAGGACGTGGCCGAGCTCTACGCCAAGCTCTGCGAACGCGCCGGCCACGTGCCGGGCGCGTGCACCACGCCGCGCCCGCGGGTGGCCGCGGTGCTGGTGCTGGGGGAGCGCGAGCTCAGCCAACCCCGAGCCCTCGAGCAAGTGGGTCGCGACCTGGCCGAACAGCGCGGCGTGGCCGTCGAGACCCTGGTGCTCGATATCACGGTCGGCGCCGAGCTGGCCAGCGGAGCGCAGCAGGCCCTCGACGGCCTGCGGCGCAGCCTGCCCGCTCCCATGACCGTCCTGCGCGCTCCCGTCCTGTCCCCGGCGGGGGCCCTGGCCCGCGCCCTCGAGGCCACGGATGCGCCCTACGTCACCCTGCCCGAGCCCGGCGCGCGCTCCCTGCCGCACCACTACGCCCGCGGCGTGCGCGCCCTCGAGGCCGAGCCCGAAGCCCGGGTCTGCAGCACGGCCCTGGCGCGCATCGATGCCCACGGCCAGCACGCCGGCTGCCTGCGCGGCGACCCGGGCCAGGGCACCCGGGCCCTCGGCGTCGCGTCGCTCGTCGCACGCCGCGCCGCCTTCGAGGGGCTGGCGACGAGCGCCTTCCATCCCCACGCCCTCGAGCGCTTCCAGGCCCTGGCGGCGGAGGGCCGCAGCCTGCACCTGGATGAGCCCCTGGTCGAGGTCGACGACGGGGCCCTCGCCAGCGCAGCCGAGGCCGCCCAGCGCGCGGCCGAGATGATCGCGGCCGCCGCGCTTCCCGCGCACAACGGCCGGCCGAAGATCAGTGTGGCCTTCCCCTGCCACAACCGCATCGACGCCCTGCCCTTGACCCTCGCGGCCCTGGCGCAGCAGGGCCTGGCGCCGGGCAGCTTCGAGGTGATCGCCTGCGACGACGGCTCGAGCGATGGGAGCGCGGAGTTCATGGCGGCCCTCGAGGCACCCTTCCCCCTGACCTACGTCCCGGGCGAGCAGCGCGGCGTCGCCGCGGCGCGCAACCGCACCCTGGAGGCGGCCAGCGGGGAGTACCTCTTGTTCTGCAACGACGACACCCTGCTGCAGCCGGGGGCCCTGGCCGCGCACCTCGCCGCCCACGCGGAGCTGGGCCCGCAGGCCTGTGTCCTGGGCAGCTTCGAGCAGCCCGCGTCTGCGCGGCGCAACGCCCTGGTGCGCCTGCTCGAGGACTCGACCCTGATGTTCGGCTATCCCGAGTTCGAGCCGGGCGAGGAGCTGGCCCCCGACCACTTCTACACCTGCAACCTGAGCGTCTCGGCCGCAGCCGTGGCGGCTTGCGGCCCCTTCGACGAGTCCCTGCACTACTGCGAAGACACGGACCTCGGCTACCGCCTCGACGCCCTCGGCTGGCGCGTTTTCTACCGCCCGGAGTGCCGCAGCCTGCATCATCACGTCGTCGACTTCGACGGGATGCGGCGTCGCCAGCTGAAGTGCTCGCGGGTTCACGTTCAGCTCGGCCGAAAGCACCCCGGGCGGGTCGCGGACGCCTTCGCGGGGGCCACGCGCAAGCGGCTCTTCGACGAGGCCAGGAAGGCCGCCGGGGCGTTGCCCCAGGCCGATGCTGCGGCGCGCACCCTCTCCGCGGTCGACCTCGGGCGCCTCGAGGCCTGCGGGGGCTCCCTGGCACAGCTCGCAGCGAAGCTCTCGACCCAGCTCGAGCGCGTCGTGAAGCCGCTGACCGTCCTCTGGTGGCACGCGGGCTTCCTGCAGAGCTTCCAGGACCTGGGGCTGTCGGGCTACCCCGAGCTCCTGACCGAGACGCCTGCGCACCTCGGTGACCTCGAGCCGCGCAGCGTGCTCGCCCTGCACTGCGCCAGCGGGCCCTGGGAGGAGGCCCTCGCCGACTGGCTGGCCAGCGGCCTCGGGGCCTGCACCCTGGCGCTCTGGACCCACCCGGACCTGGGGCCCACCCCCGAGGCTGTCGCCGCGCGCGCGGCCCAGCTGCGCGCGGCCGCCCTGGGGGGAGCGTGCGCGTCGGATGCGGCGCTGCCCGAGCTGGTCGTCGTGGCGACCCCCATGTCCCTCAGCGCCGGCCTGCGCCTGCGCAGCGCGGTCCATGGCTTCGCCTCGAGTGGCGACGACAGCGACCTGGTGCGCGCCGTGGTCGGCCTGTGCGGCGCGCTGCTTGCGACGCGCCCGACCCGGGCGGGTGCTCCGCCCGAGCCCGCGCCCGCCGGCGACCCGGGCTGCGCTCCTGCCCCGATCCTTCAGCTGGAAGAGAGTCCCGCGTGAGCTCCACCCAACCCCTGGTCGTCTGCGGAGCTCCGCGCTGCGGCACGGGCCTCCTGGCTTCCCTGCTCAGCGGCGACGCGGCCCGCGCCGCGGACGTCTTGCCGCGCTCCAGGCTGCGCCCCTGGGGCGGCTTCGTCTCCGCGGACGTCGCACGCTTGAACGACGTGCTCCTGTCCCGGGCCGCGCGTCACCGCCCGGGCCAGCAGCCGGTGCTCGACGCCGAGCAGCACTGGCTGGCCCTGCCGCCAAAGGACGCGCGCTTCGAGTTCGACCCCGAGACCGCGCAGGCCATCGCCGGGTCCGTCGCCCGGGGGGCCGTCGCCAAGGGCGTGCTGCTGGCCGACCCGCGGCTGTGCTTCACCTACCCCGCCTGGCGCCCGCATCTGGCTTCCGCACGGCGTGTGTGTGTCTTCCGCGCGCCCGCGGCGGCCAAGGCCAGTGTGCTCGAGCTGTGCGCCCAGGTCCCCGAGCTCAGCGCGACGGGCGTGGACGCGCGGCACGTGGAGGCGCAGTGGTGCGCGGCCTACCGCGCGATGCTCGACGACCCGGACGTGGACGACGTGCTGTTCGTCGAGCTCGAAGCGCTCTACACCGAGACCGG
>JAJFFA010001014.1 GCA_021776885.1 Planctomycetota bacterium | reverse complement strand
GCCTGGCCCTGGCCCTCTCGTTGCCGCCGGTCTACCTGTTCCTGGCGCGCTTCCCGGTCGACACGCGCGTCGCCATCGCCGCGGGCCGCGGCTTCGGGGCCTTCGGCCTCTACGTGCTCGTGGCGGCGGTGCCCTTCTTCTTCGGCGGTGCCGCGGTGGCCTGGCTCTTGACGCGCTGGGCGCGGGACGTGCATCGCCTCTACGCCGTCGACCTGATCGGAGCCGGGCTGGGCTGCGTCGCGACCCCCTTCGCCATCGCGCGCTTCGGCGCCGGCGGCTGCATCGCCCTGGCCACGCTCCTGGCCTGCGCCGGCGCCACGCTGGCAGCCCGCGCCCTCGCGCCGAGCCGTCCGCGCAGCGCGCTCCTGGGCGCCGGACTGCTGCTCTCCCTGGCCGGAATCCCGACCCTCGACCGGCTCCTCTCCGTGCCGAGCAAGGCCGAGATCGAGGTCACCGCCGACGTCTCCCTCGACCTCGACCAGCGCCTCTTCCAGCGCTGGAGCGCGATCAGTCGCGTCGATCTTTTCGCGGTGCCGGAGGGCGAGGGCCAGATCTTCGGGCGCGGCCGGGCCGCCGCGGGCATCCCCTTGCCGCGCCAGGCCTTCGTGCTGCAGGACGGCTCGGCGGGCACCTACGTCTCGGACTTCAGCGCTTCGCCTGCGGGGCTCGAGGCCCTGGCCCACTCGCTCTACTCGGCGGCCGTCACGGTCAAGGAGTCGCCGGCGGTGTTCGTGATCGGCGTGGGCGGCGGCCCGGACGTGTGGGCCGCGAAGCACGCCGGCGCGCGGCGCATCAAGGGCGTCGAACTGAACGCCGCCATCCTCGACGTGCACCGCAGCGTGCTGGCGGACTGGTCCCGCGCGCTGCTCGAGGACCCGAGCATCGAGCTGGTCGCGGCGGAGGGGCGCAGCGCGCTCCTGCGCGAGGAGTCGAGCTACGACGTGGTGCAGATGTCGGGCATCGACACCTGGACCGCCCTCACGTCGGGGGCCTACATGCTGGCCGAGAACTACCTGTACACGGTCGAGGCCGCGGGACAGATGCTCGAGCGCCTGACCCCCGGCGGCATCCTGCAGGTGACGCGCTTCTCCCAGCCGGCGGAGGCCCTGCGCCTGATCGCGAACCTGCGCCAGGCCTGGGACCAGCGCGGACTCGGGGCCGACTTCGCCGACTCGATCGCCTGCCTGCACGTCCCGCCCCTGATGGCCGTGCTCGCGCGCCGCGGCGCCTTCCCGGCAGACGAGCTGGCGCGCCTCGACGCCTTCGCGGCCGGGGCCGGCATCGAGCTGCTCGTACGCCCCGGGGAGCGCCGCGGCAACGAGCTCGAGGCCTACCTCGACGCCCAGGACCCCGCCGCCTACCTCGACGCCTTCCCCCTCGACGTGGCGCCGGTCTACGACGATCGGCCCTACTTCTTCCAGTTCGTGCGCTTCGGTGACCTGGAGCAGGCGCGGGGCACTCTCGACGCGCCGACCTCGGTGGTCCAGGGCAACCCCCTGTTCCTGCTCGGCCAGCTGCTATTCGTCAGCCTGGCGGGCCTGGTCCTGACGCTCTTGCCCCTGGCTCTGACCCGGCGTCGGGAGACGGGCGCGCTGCCCGGCAAGGCGCGCTACCTGACCTACTTCGGCGCCGTGGGTCTGGGCTTCATAGGGATCGAGATCGCGGCGATGCAGAAGCTGGTCCTGCTGCTCGGCCATCCCGTGCACTCGATCACGGTCACCCTCTTCTGCACCCTGATCTTCACCGGCATCGGCAGCTACCTGTCGCGCAACCTGCGCGCCTCACGCCGGATGTGGTGGGTACCGGTCTGCCTCTTCGCCTGCGTGGCCCTCTTCGTGCTGCTCGTACCCCGCGTCGAGGCCGCCTTCGGCGGCGCCGCCACGCCCGTCCGCTTCCTCGCCGCCGGCGCGGCCCTGGCCCCCATCGCCCTGCTCCTCGGCGTGCCCTTCGCCTTCGGCATCCGCGTCCTCGAGCGCCACCTGCCAGCCCTCGTGCCCTGGGCCTGGGCCGTCAACGCCTGCGCGACGGTGATCGGCTCGGTCAGCGCCGCCCTGGTCTCGATGCAACTCGGCTTCCAGCTCGTGCTACTCGCCTCGGCCGCCCTGTACTTCGTCGCCTTCCTCGCGCTGCACCGTGACCTGGGGGCGGACGCCGCCTCCTAGCGCGATGACGTCGCCGCGCTGAGCGCGACGCGGAAGGCGGTGCCAGGCGCGGGGGAGTCCGCGCGGGACTCCCACAGGTCCGGCGTCTCGGTGGCGGCGAGGGAGGAGTAGCGCAGGGCGTAGCGCTCGCGCAGGTCGCTGCCGAAGGTGGCGGAGGTCCACTCCCCCGCGACTCCCTCCACCCGCCCGGCATCGAGGACGGCGCGGGCGGCCCACAGCTCCTTCGGCGTGGGCAGGCGCGCCCCCACGGCAGTGGCGTAGCGCTGGGCGATGACCCACGGCACGCAGCCTGGATCGTCGTCACCGAGCGCGGCGCCCACGCCTGGCACGAAGACGCGGCGGAAAGTGGCCACGAGGTCGGCCTCGAGGCCGCGCTCCAGATCCGACCAGGTGATGCGGTCACTGATGCGGAACGGGGCGACGCCGTCCTCGTTCCCGGGCGCGACGGACCTCATGCGCGGCTCGAGCCAGCCGGCCAGGGGACGGGGCTCGATACGCCGCCGGGGCTCCAGGGCACGCAGCTCGAAGTCGACCTCCAGGGGCCCCGCCGGGCCCTCGAGTACGTGTCGGTAGTAGCCCGGCTCGAGGGCCTCGCTGGAGTCCAGGGCAACCCGCGGCGACTCGAAGGGGAAGCGCTCGACCTCGTAGCGCCAGGTCTGGCCTGCGGCCGGGAGCTCGACCGTCCCCAGGGCGTGCAGCCGCAGCTCGTCCGGCCCGTGCTCTACGCTGCCCTGCTCCAGACGCAGGGCGTGCCCCCACTCCACGTGCAACGAGGTCAGCAACGCCGCGCGGTGCGCGAAGCGCCACACCCCGTCGTCGAGGATCGCGTAGGCCCCTTCGCTGGCGCGGTGGAGGGCGTTCGAGGCCGCCGCCGTGAACCCGTGCAGCCGCGCTTCCATGGGCGGGAACAGCCAGCCCGTCGCCGGCGACGAGTCGAGCTCGCGCGCGCGGTTCAAGAGCTCGCGCTGCTCCGCGAAGAGCCGCACGAAGTCCTCCGGACGTTCGGTCGCGGCCAGCCGCTCGGTCGCCGCCTCGACGCGCCGCGACAGGCTGCGGCGCACGCCGAAGCCGGTCCCCATCCACAGCAGCGGCGGAACCAGCGCCAGGAGCACCAGCAGCACCAGGGCCGCGCCGCGGCGATGCCGGCGCAGGAAGCGCCGCGCGCGGCGCAGGGGCGAGGGTGGCTCGAGGGAGATGGCGCGCAGCCCGAGCAGCGCCTCGAGATCCTCGGCCACCTCGGCCATGCTCGCGTAGCGCTCGCGCGGCTCCCGCTCGAGGCAGTGCAAGCAGATCAGCTCGAGGTCGGCCGGGATCGTCGGGTCGATGCTGCGCAGGGGCGAAGGGTCGGCGCGCTCGATCGCCTTGAGGGTCCCCATGGAGCCCTCGGCGCGGAAGGGATGGGTCAGGGTCAGGAGCTCGTAGAGCACCACGCCGAAGGCGAACTGGTCGCTCGCCGCTTCCTGACCGACGGCGCGCGAGTCAATCTGCTCCGGCGCCAGGTAGGCGAAGGTGCCGAAGTAGCGTGAGGTGACGTCGCGCTGGTTGGGGTCGCCCTCGAGGTGCGCCAGGCCGAAGTCGATCAGGCGCGGCTCCCCGACTTCGGTCAGGAGGATGTTGCTCGGCTTGACGTCGCGGTGCAGGACGTCACGTCCGTGGCAGTGCTCCAGGGCCCGGGCGATGCCCAGGGCGAGTCGGCAGCGCGACATGCTGCCGGCGAAGGTCGGCGCGAGGTCGCGCGTCTCGGGAGAGTGCCGGGTCTCCCGCAGGGCGTCGAGCAGGACGTCCAGGCCCGGGCCGCGCACCCACTCCATCGAGATGTAAGCGGCGTCCCCGCTGCGCCCCACGTCGAAAACCTGGACCACGTTTGCGTGGGCCAGGCGCGCAATCGAGCGCCCCTCCGTCACCAGCCAGTCATCGACGCGCCCGTCCTCGCGACTCGAGAGCTCGACGCGCTTGAGGGCCACCTCGCGCTGCAGAAGCTGGTCCTCGGCCAGGTACACCGAGGAGAAGCCGCCCGAGCCGATGCGGCGCAGGACGCGGTAGCGCTCGAGCTCCGGGAAGGGGTCCAGGTCGGCCGCCGCCTCCTCCTGCGCGATCTCCTCGAGCGCGCTCAGGCCCTTCAGGACGCCCAGGCGTCGCGCAAGCTCCTGGGAGTGCTCGCCGGCGCGCTGCAGGAGCTCGTCCGTCGAGACCTGCTCGCCGCGCTCCAGGGCGGCGAGGTACTCGTCCATCAGGTCCGTGGCCGAGGGGCCTGGCCCTGGGTCGGCCGCGCTGCTCACGAGGCGCGTCCCCCGACGCTCCTGCGAGCGATGTAGCCCTGGATCTCCTTGATGCCGGAGCTGAGGCGACGCCGAACGGTCGCCTCCGAGACCTGGAGGTCGGCAGCGATCTCGGTCGTCGAGCGTCCGACGAGGAAGCGCTGGCGGATCACCTCGGCCGAGGGGTCGTTGATCTCGGGCAGGGCCTCCAGGATCTGCCCCAGCATCTCGTCACGGGACACGATCTCACTGGGCGTCTCCTGCTCGGCCCCGTTCCCCGCCGTGATGAGCGAGCCGTCCACGTCCTCGTCCCGACGCACGTCACGCCGGTGCGCCTTGTGCTTGCGCAGCCGACCCTTGAGCTTGTTGACCGCGATGCGCCGCAGCCAGGCCTCGAAGCACGGACGGGCCTCGAACTCGCGCTCGGGCAGGGACTCGAAGATCGAGGCGAAGGCCGATTGGACGATGTCTTCGGTGTCCATCCGGCGCCGAAAGCCGGAGCGCACCTCGCCGTGCACGGCGACGTAGATCAAGAGCCAGTAGCGCGACACGAGGCTCGACCAGGCCCCCTCGTCACCGGCTTGCGCGGCCCGAATCAACGCCTGGAACTGCTTCGGGTCTTCGTCGTCGGGCGGGGAGGGCGGGCGGTTCATGAACGGGGAAGACTCCGGTCGGATCATTCTCGACGCCTGGCCTATTCCCCGCAAGCACGCCCCTGCGAAGCTGCCCGTGGCGCCAACCCGGGGTCCGGGCTGGCGCTGTCCGTGCCCGCATCAGCGGGCCCCTCAGACGATGCGTGTGTCGCGCTGAATGACCGCGATCGGAGAGCCCGACCCCGGCGGCGTCACGAGCAGCATCCGGTCGATCTTGCACACGCGCCAGACCTGGCCGTCGATCTCGACGAACTCATACTTGGGCGGGTCCTGGAGCAGCGCGACCCCGGGGTACTCCTGGTCCAGGAGCTTCCGCAGAGCCTCCATGTCGAGGTCCTCGGAGCCGCTTTCCGACAGAAACGTGTCGACCGCGCCCGCGACCTGCGCCAGGGTCACGTCCGCCTGCAGCGTAGGCAGATCCGTGATGGGCCGCGTGCGGCAGACGAAGAGTTGCGCGTCCGTCCGCGGGCCGCGGGCAGCGGGGACGAGGCCGAGCCCAAGCACTGGAGCAGAGGACGCAGCGGGCATGGCGACCTGGGCCGTGGCGCACCCGCCCCGAACGGCGGCGGGCGCAGGATCGGGATCGACGGCAGGCAGGAAGAACACCGACAGGGCACCGGCGACGATGAGCAGAGACTTGGGTTGCATGAAAGGACCTCCTTGGCCGCTCGAGTCACGAGACTTGGGTCCCCGACGCGGGAACCGGACCTTGGAGAGCTGCGCGGGCCAGAGTTCACCTCCGGCGCGGCGCTACTTTCCGAACAGCTGGCGCAGCTTGCGCTCCGCTTCCTTGCCCGCCAGCTCGTAGCCGGCGTCCAGGCCGCCGCCCGCGAGCGGGGCACTGCTCCACTTCCACAACATCAGACCCGCCGGCGCGTGCCCCTCCGCCGCCACGTCGTCGAGGGCCTCCGCCAGGGCGGCGTAGAGCCGGGCCTGGACCCCCGGGTCCGGCGCGCCGCCGGCGCGCACCTCACCGCGATGGCCGCGCTCGGAGGAGGCGAACCCGGCCTGCAGCACGACCCACGGGCGCTCGACACGGGCCGCGAACTCGGCCGAGTTGCGCAGGGCAGCGGCCAGGGCGTGGCGCTCCTTGTCACCGCCCATGACGTTCCCTTCGCGGTCCACCAGGTTCGGCATCAGGCGCACGCCGACCAGGTCGAGGGACTCCCAGAAGCCCAGGGTGCGGACCTGGTGCACCCCCGTTGCGGCGTACGTCAGCGGCCCGGCGAAGAGTGAGCGCGAGACGCGCACGATCCCGGCCCAGCCCGCGAGGCGCTGCTCGGTCAGCTCGTCGGACTCGCGCAGCTCGGGTGCGGCCTCGCCCTCCTCGGGCACGCCGCGGCGCCCACGGGCGATGCGCATCATCCCCGCGCCGAGGGACAGCACGTCCACCCCACTCAGCTCGGCCAGCGCAGCGAAGTGCACCGCGAAGCGCTCGTAGTCCTCGAAGAAGACCTCGAACTGCTCGGGGCGGGTGCGCTTGAGCTCGCCGCTCCAGGTGCTCGTGGGGCTGACCAACGCCTGGGGCTGGAGCAGGGTCAAGAGCCCGCGCCCCTTGGCCGCCGCCAGAGTCTGGGCCAGGGCCACATCACCGCCGAGGGATGCGGCGCGGCCCGCAGCGACCAGGGCGCGACCATCCCGGTCCGCTCCCGCACAGGAGTACCACGCGCA
>JAJFFA010001013.1 GCA_021776885.1 Planctomycetota bacterium | reverse complement strand
GGGCGCGCCAGCCCTCGGGGGTCAGGTCCAGGGCCGGACCCATGAGCTGCTTCAAGAAGCTGTGCCCGAAGACCAGGCCGCCCAGCAGCACACTGGCGAAGAGCAGGTTCACGATCGTCGGCTTGAGCTGGATGAAGAGCTCGTCCGCGAGGTAGATCGTCAGGCCACCGAAGATCAGGACGACCACGGCCGTGACCAGGGGCATCACGGGCACCCGCCGCTCCAGGTGCCACGAGGTGGCGAGGGAGAGGACGATGGCCAGCATGAAGGCCTTGGTGGCGAAGTAGATGTCGACGCGCGCGTTGGCGACGAAGAACACCACCAGGGGCCCCAGCTCGACGCCGAGCTTGAGCAGCGGAGCGGGGGACGGGCGGTCGGTCTCGGGCGAGGTCATGCCGCGCAGGATACCGCGCTCCCTGGGACTTCCCCCGAATTCAAGACGGTGTCAACGCGCAGTCAGCGCGGAGCCAGCTCCTCGAGGCGCGCCAGGGCGAAGGTGTGGCGCCGGGTCAGCTCCTCCGAGTGGGGCCTCAGGGCGCGCAGGACCTCGCAGGTCGCGGCGCGCTCGCTCCAGGCCTGGGCGCTCTCCTCGCCGAGGGCCTCGAGGGCCACGAGGCGCGCCAGGTGGGCCTGGGCCGACCCGGGGTGGGCACTGGCCGCCGAGCGTGCCAGCTGCAGGGCGGCTTCCCGCGCCGCGGGGTCGGCGCTGCCGGCCAGGCCCGTGGCCCAGACCAGGGCGCTGCCCGGGGCCGGGGCCATGGCCCTGGCGCTCACGGCGAGGCGCGCCAGGTCCGCGACGTCGCCGCCGCGCAGGGCCAGGCGCTGGCGCGAGCGCAGGGGGTGGGGATCGAGGGCGCGGGCCAGCTCGAGCTCCGCGTCGCCGCCGATGCCCCGCGCCAGGCCCAGGGCGATGGCGCGGGCCACCGCCTCGCCGGCGGCGAAGCGCCGCAGGGCCTCGACGAAGGCCGGCTCCGGGGGCGCGAGGTCGTGCTGCGCGAGGAGCTCCGGCAGGGACGGCGCAGGAGGCAGGCCCAGGGCGGCCTCGAGCTCGTAGTCCGCCACGGCGTCGGCCAGGGCGATCACCCGCGCGCCGAGCTCCGCGCGCCGGGCCTGGTCCCGGGCCAGACCCTCGAGGCGCTGCAGGCGCAGGGCCAGGTCCTCGCGCTGCGCTTCGGCCAGCCCCGCCGCGTCGGCCACGGAGCTGGCGCGGCGCAGGGACGAGGTCGCCGCGTCCAGGCGGCCGGCGGCCTCGGCGCTCAGGGCCTCGTCCAGGGCGACGCGCACCTCGGCCAGGGCCGTGGCGTGGCGCGCCTCGCGCCGGGTGCGCATCAGCTGCGCCCCGCCGACGCCGACGACCAGGATGCCGACCACCACGGCCAGGATCGCGACGCTCAACTTGCGCGAGCGCGACGCCTCCCGCGCGTGGGTGCGCTCCTCGGCGGCCACCACCGCCGCGCGGCGCGCGCGGCGCGTCGCCGTGGCGCGCAGCTCGGCCAGGGCCAGGGCCACCGCGCCGGCGTCGGCCGGCCGCTCGGCGCGCTCGCGCGCCAGGCACGAGCGTGTCAGGCGCAGGAGCTCGGCGTCGGCGCCCGACTCGACCAGGCGTGCGTAGGCGGGCTCGAGCTCGCCGCGGTAGGCCTGCAGCACGACGGGGGCGCCGCGGCCGTGGTAGGGGGGCTCGCCCGTCAGCACCTCGCACAGCAGCGCACCCAGGGAGAACACGTCGGCGCGCACGTCGATCGCGTCGGGGTCGCCCCGCGCCTGCTCCGGCGACATGTAGGCCGGCGTGCCCAGCACCTCGCCCACCATGGAGATACGGCTCGACGTGTCGAGGGGATCGACCTGATCGTGCGCGCCCTCGTCCGGGGCTTCGCCGACGCCCTTGGCCAGGCCCCAGTCCATGACCTGCACCTCGCCGAAGGTGCCGACCATCACGTTCTCGGGCTTGAGGTCGCGGTGCACGATCTCGTGCCGGTGGGCCCAGGCCAGGGTGCGCGCGATCTGCTCGACCACCGCCAGCAGGGCGGTGCGGTCATCGCCCCGGCGTGCGGGGTCGCGCTGGGCGAGCTCCTCCGCCAGGGTGCGTCCACCGACCAGGCGCATGGCGATCCACGGCCGCTGGGCGGCGTCCTGGCCGACGCAGTAGACCGGAGCGACGCCGGGGTGTTGCAGGCGCGCGTGGATGCGCGCCTCGCGCAGGAAGCGGCGGCGCATCTCGCCCTGGTGGACGAGCTCGGGACGCAGCAGCTTGAGAGCCACGTCGCGGTCGAGGGCGGCGTCGTGGCCGCGGTGGACGATGCCCATGCCGCCCCGGGCCAGCTCCTCCCCGACGCGGTAGCGGCCCTCGGCGAGCTCGCTGCCGCTGGCGTCCACCTCGCCGCCGAAGGGGCGGCGTGCGTCTCGGCGGCTCACTCCGCGCCCTCCGCCCGCGCCGCCAGGCGCCGCACCCACTGGCTGCCGGGTCGCAGGGCCAGGGCGCAGGCTGCGGCGCGCTGGGCCTCCTCGAGCCGTGGCGGGTCGGCGGTCAGGGCGACCCGCGCCAGCTCCAGGCTGCAGGCGAAGTCCCAGGGGTAGAGGCGGTGCGCGCGGGACAGGACCGTGTGGGCCAGGGCACTGTCGCCGGGGTCGCCCGTGTCGAGCAGGGCGCGCCCCAGGAGCGCGGCGCTGGCCGGCGCCAGGAGCGTCCACGGGTCCTCGCTCAGGGTGCGGCGCATCGCGCCCATCGCGTCGTCGTCCCCCGCGAGGGAGCGACGCAACAGGTTGCGCAGGGGGTCGGGGTCGATGGCCTCGGCGATGCGTAGCCGCTTGCGCTTGCCCGCCAGATCCGGCTCGTCCGCCGTGCCGCGCACCAGCGCCCAGTCGTCGAGGGCGAAGGCCAGCTCCTGGGCCAGGGCCGAGACGCGCAGGCGCGCCGCCAGCGCCGCCGCGGGGTCGATGTCGAGGTCGGCGCCGTACTCCTGGAACGCCGCGGCGTAGCCGGCATCCCGGGCCCGGGCCCAGGCGCGGGCATCCTGGCCCGGGTCGGGGAGGCGCAGGGAGTCCAGCTGCGCGCGCATGCGCCCGTCGCGGGCACGCTCCAGGGCCGCGACACGGGCCGCGGCGCCGGCGGCCTCGGCTTCCCGGGTGAGGGCTTCGACGCCGGCCAGGAGGACCTCGACTCCGTCCGCGGGGCGGGGCTGGGCGGGATCCGTGGGGGCGGGCAGGGCGACGGCGCGGGCGCGGGCCAGGGCTGCGTGCAGCGCGTCGAGGCTGCGCTCGAGGGAAGTCGCGTCGAGGTCCTCGCTCGCGCGCAGGTCCGCGAGCTGGCGCCGCGCGTCC
>JAJFFA010001012.1 GCA_021776885.1 Planctomycetota bacterium | reverse complement strand
TGGCGCCGGGCGAGACGCAGCGCTTCGACCTCGACTTCCGCGCTGAGCTGGCCTGCTTCCTGGTGGGACAGGTGCGCTTCGCCGGGCGCGTGCCCGTGGGCTACGGCGCCTACGCCGCGGGGCAGGCCGCCCAGCTCGACGCCCAGGGTGCCTTCCGCCTGCGCATCGACGCCCCCGGCGAGCACACCGTGTGGTTCTCCAAGCCGGGTCGGGCCGTGCGCGCCGGCTTCCGCAAGTCGCTCGTGCTCGAGCCCGGCGAGACCCCCCTGAGCCTCGACCTGGACACGGGCACGGTCGAGCTCGAGGGCCTGCCGTCGTACGCGGACGAGGGGCCGATCTACGAGCGCGAGATCGCCCTGCTCACCCTGCGCCTGGTCGCCGCCGAGGGTGAACTCGCGTGGCAGGCCTCCCTGTACGACGTCGAGGGGGACCGGGCGCGCATCGAGGACGTGCCCGCGGGAACGCTGGTGCTCCACCGGCGACCCGAGACGGGCTACTCGTTCGAGGCCGACGACTCGTGGCCCGAGCTGCTGCGCTTCGAGCTCGCCGGGGGTGAGCTGCGCCACGTTGTCGTGCCGGCCGAGGCCCTGGCGGCAGCCGGCGACGACGCTAGCGGCGAGTGAGGACGAGCTGCACCGAGCGCGGCGAGCGCGGCGTGCGCGACCTCACCCCAGCACGTCGCGCGCCAGGTCGGGGAAGACGCGGCGCACCTTGTCGACCAGGTAGTCCCCGTAGGTGCCCTCGAAGGCGTGCACGCTACGGCCGTCCCAGCGCTCGGAGGCCTCGCCGACGGGGGCGGCGCCGAGTTCCGGGTCGAGGCCCGGGTCGAGGCCCAGGTCGAGGCCCGACAGGGGCGCGTCGAAGGCGGGGTCGAAGAAGAACGCGGTCGAGATCCGCTCGCGGCGCGAGGGGTTACGCACCCGGTGCGGCGTCGAGAGATAGCGGCCTCCGGTCATGCGCTCGAGCATGTCGCCCAGGTTGCAGACGAAGTCAGCGGGCCGCGGCGCGACGGCGGTCCAGCCCGCGCGCGTGTGCACCTCCAGGCCGCCCGTGTCGTCCTGGGCCAGGAGCGTCAAGAGGCCGTAGTCGGTGTGCTCGGCGACGCTCCAGGCGTCGCTGTTCGGCGCCAGGGCCGGGTAGCGGAACACCCGCAGCAAGAGGGTCGGGTCGGCCACGCCGCGCCGCGCCAGGGCGTCCGCGGGCAAGCCGAGGCCCAGGGAGATTCCGCGGCAGAGGGCCTCTCCCAGGCGCGCGAGGGCGTCGAGGTAGGCGAGCACCGTCGCGCGCAGGCCCTCGAGGGCCGGGTAGCGCTCCACGTCTGGGAACTGGTTCGGCCCGTGCAGCGCGCGGCCGGCGCAGCGCGGGTCCTCGGGGCCGAGCTCGGCGCCGAAGTACAGGCCCTCCTTCTGGTCCGGACGGCCGAGGGTCTGCTCGCGACCGACGGGGAACCAGCCGCGCCAGGCGCGGCCCCCGTGGCGCATGTCGATCTCTGCCTTGTGCTCCGCCGGCAGGGCGAAGAAGCGGCGCGACAGGCCGTCGAGCCGCGCGACGAGCTCGGGATCGATCCCGTGGCCCGTGACGTGGAAGAAGCCGTGCTCGCGGCAAGCCGCGTCGATGGCCGCGGGCAGCGCGACATCGACGTCGGGCGCCTGGAGCCACGCGGAGACGTCGATGACGGGGAGCTCCATGGAGAGGTCCTACGCGGGCCCGCGTGCGCGCGGGGTGCGAGACCAGCGCTGCCGCGACATCCCCGGAGCTCGCATCAGTGCCCCCGGCCCAGGACAACCTCGCCGCCCTTCATGACGAAGACGACGCGCTCGAGCACGCGCACGTCCTCCAGTGGGTCGCCCTCCACGGCGATCAGGTCGGCCCACTTGCCCGCGGCGATCACGCCGCGGTCGTCCACGCCGAGCAGGTCGGCGGCGTTGAGGGTCGCGCTGCGGATCGCGTCGATGGGCGCCATACCCTGGGCCACGAGCACGGCGAACTCGCGCGCGTTGTGGCCGTGGGGGATGACCGCCGCGTCCGTGCCGAAGGCGATCTTGACCCCCGCCGCGATCGCGCGCCGCAGGCTCTCGCGCGCCCGGGGCAGGACGAACTCGGCCTTGGCACGGATCGGGGCCGGCAGGTTGTCGAGGTCGATGGCGTCCGCCAGGTAGGTCGTCGGCACGAGGTACGTGCCGTGCTCCTTCATCAGGGCGATGGCCTCGTCGTCGAGCATCGAGCCGTGCTCGATCGAGGCCACCCCGGCGCGCACCGCGGCCTTGATGCCGTCGGTGCCGTGGGCGTGGGCGGCGACGCGCAGGCCGTGGCGGCGGGCCTCCGCGACCATCACCTCGAGCTCCTCCTCGGAGTACTGCTGGGCCCCGACCGGCCCCTCGAAGGACAGCACCCCCGCCGTGGCGCAGGTCTTGATCAGCTTGGCGCCGTGCTTGATCTGGTAGCGCACCGCCCGCAGCACCTCGTCCGGCCCGTCGGCGATGCCCGTCTCGGGGCTCTGCTCGGCGATGCCCGGCGCGTAGCCGGTCACGTCCGCGTGGCCGCCGGTGACCCCGATGGTGTGCCCCGCGGGGAACATGCGCGGGCCCTCGACGAAGCCGCGCTCGATGGCGCGCATCAGGGCGATGTCGGCGAAGCCCCCCGAGCCCACGTCGCGCACGGTGGTGAATCCGGCGCGCAGGGTCGTGCGCGCATTGCGCGCCCCGCGCAGGGCGGCGTCGGCCGCGCCCTCCTTCACCCCGCGGTGCACCCAGTCGCCCTCGAGGTCCCCGGTCAGGTGCGTGTGCATGTCCATCAGCCCGGGCAGCAGGGTGACGTCCCCCAGGTCGAGGAGCGTCGCGTCCGCGGGCAACTCGCCGCCGACGGAGACGATGCGGCCGCCCTCGATCAGGAGCGCTGCGCCCTCGACGATGCGTCCGGCCTCGACATCGAGCATGCGCGCGGCGCGCA
>JAJFFA010001011.1 GCA_021776885.1 Planctomycetota bacterium | reverse complement strand
GTTGACGCGCGAGTCACGACGCGCGCTGGACCAGCATGCCAACGAGCTGGCGTGCGAAACGCACCCGTCCAACGGCCTCAACCGTCCTTGGCCCTCGTTCCAGCCGCCCGAACCGTCCTGACCCTGCCGACCGAAGGTCGGCCCCGGCGCGCAGCGCCGTTCGGGGGAAGCGAGGCGCAGCCGAGCCTTTCCCCCAGCGGCGACGCCGCGCGTTAACCGGCATCGAAAAACACCCCCCTCGCGTACCCGCTGGATACGCAATCTCGCGCCGCCGCGGGCGCAGCCCGCGCCGGCGAGGCGTGTGCCCGCCGGCTCGGACCTCCGGCAAGCGCGTCGGTTGCCCGCCTTCGCTCCTCCTCGCTCCCCTTCGCTCCTCCTCGCTCCCCTCCCCTCGTCTCCTAAACCTCGACTTCGCCCACGGCGCCCAGTAGCGCCGCGTGTCGCTCCAGGAGCGGGTCGATCTCCGCCTCGAGGTACTCGTCGACCTGCTGCGGCGCGCGACCGACGTAGCGGCTGCCGTCCAGGAGCTCGTCCAGGCGGCTGGCGATCGGACCCAGGGTGGGGTCCTGGGCCAGGCGCTCGCGCATGGAGTTCTCGAGGCCCGCCGCGATGTCCGCGGAGGCCGCGAGGCTGATCTGGCGGATGGCCTCGTGCACGTCCTGGCGGTCGGCGCCGGCCTTGACCGCCTCCATCAGGAGCTGCTCCGAGGCCAGGAAGGGCAGCTCGGCGTCGAGGCCGCGCTTGACCAGGGCCGGGTTGACGACCAGGCCCGAGGAGACGTCGAGGTACAGCTGGAGCACGGCGTCGGTCGCCAGGAAGGCCTCGGCGAGGACCAGGCGGCGGTTGGCCGAGTCGTCGAGGGTGCGCTCGAACCACTGGTTGGCTGCCGTGTGGGCGGCGTTGTCGGGCAGGCTGATCACGAAGCGGGCCAGGGCGCAGATGCGCTCCGAGCGCATCGGGTTGCGCTTCCAGGGCATCGCCGACGAGCCGATCTGCTTCTTGCCGAAGGGCTCCTGCATCTCGCGCCGGTTGGCCAAGAGGCGCAGGTCCGTCGCGAACTTGTGCGCCGACTGGGCGATGCTCGAGAGCACCTGGGTCACGCGGAAGTCGAGCTTGCGCGGGTAGGTCTGGCCCGTGACGCCGAAGGTGCGCTCGAAGCCCAGCTTCGCGGTCACACGCCGGTCGAGCTCGCGCACCTTCTCGTGGTCCCCCTCGAACAGCTCCAGGAACGAGGCCTGGGTCCCCGTCGTGCCCTTCACGCCGCGGAAGCGCACCATCTCATAGGCGTGCTCGAGGTCCTCGAGGTCGCCCGCCAGGTCCTGGATGTACAGGCAGGCGCGCTTGCCCACGGTGGTCGCCTGGGCCGGCTGGTAGTGGGTGAAGCCCAGGGTCGGGAGGTCCTTCCACTCGCGCGCGAAGGCGGACAGGTTGGAGAGCACCCCGACCAGGGCACGGCGCACGATGTCGAGGCCGTCGCGCAGGACGATCAGGTCCGTGTTGTCGCCGACGAAGCACGAGGTCGCGCCCAGGTGCAGGATCGGGCGCGCCGTCGGACACACGTCCCCCCAGGCGTGGACGTGGGCCATCACGTCGTGGCGCAGCTCCTTCTCGTAGCGCCGCGCCGCATCGAGGTCGAGGTCGCCCTCGTGCTCGCGCAGCTCCGCGACCTGGGCCGGGGTGATCGAGAGGCCGAGCTCCTGTTCGGACTCGGCCAGGGCGATCCACAGCTTGCGCCAGGTCAGGAACTTCTTCGTGTCCGAGAAGTTCTCGCGCATGGCGCGGCTGGCGTAGCGTGTCGAGAGGGGGCTCTGGTAGTTGTCGTGGTCGCTCACACCGGGAGTCTAACGCCAGCCCCCTCGCCCGCCCTACCACCAGGAGGCGTCGGACGTGTTCCACATGACGACGGTGGAGGCCAGGGCCACGGCCAGGCACAGGGCGAGGCAGGCGAGAAAGCGCGCCCCCATGCCGCTGCGCGTGGCCTGCGGGCGCCCGGCGTAGCCCGCGATCCAGAGCACGCAGGCCATGCCCGTGGCGTCGGTCAGGAGGTCGGCCAGGGATGCGTCGCGGCCGGGGATCGTGCTCTGGTGCAGCTCGTCGAGCAGGCCGTAGAGCACCACGCAAGTCCCGATCAGCCACCTGCCGCGGCGCTCCAGCCGCACCCAACCCTGCGCCCGCGGCAGGGCCAGCAGGCACCACAGGGTCAAGAGGCCGAACTCCGCCGCGTGGGCCAGGTTGCCGACGTAGCCGCGCCCGCCCAGGCGCACGCCGCTCAGGTCGCGCGACGAGATCCAGTGGATCAGGAAGGCCCAGGCGCCGATCGGCAGCCAGGACCAGGCCCGCGGAACGCGCAGCAGGCCACGGCCCAGGCCACGCACGAGGGCCAGCAGCCCGCCGCGGTCACTGCCCACGCGCCCAGCTGTGGGTGGCACGGAAGAGCACGCCCGCGCCGTCCAGCGTACCCTCGACTTCCAAGCGGTCGACCATGCCCTGGATCAGGAAGAAGCCGCGGCCCCGGGGGTCGTCCAGGTTGGGGATGCCGTCGCTCGGCTGGATCAGGGCCAGCAGCTCGCCCGGGTCGCCGCCGCCCTTGTCGGAGACCTCGATGACCCAGCTCTCGGGCTGGATGCGCAGGCTCAGTGACATGCGCACGTCGGTCTCGAGCTCCGCCTCCTCCATCGCAGCGCCCCCGCCGCCGTGGTCGATCGCGTTGTCGAGCAGCTCCCCGGCCACGAACTCGAGGGTGCCGACCTCGTCCTCCGGCACGCCCTCCTCCAGGGCGAAGCTGCGCAGGATCTGACGCGCCATGCGCCCGGCGCTGTGCGCTGCCGGGATGTCGAGGGAGAGCTGCCCCGGCTCGTCCTGGCGCTGGATCTGCGTCATGCGGACGCCTCGCCGGCCTGGCCCTCGGGACCCAGGGGTTCGAGGTAGAGCGACAGGTCCAGGGCCCGCACCGAGTGCGTCAGGGCCCCGATCGAGATGCGCTCGACCCCGGCCGCGGCGTAGGCTGCCACGCTGTCCTCGGTGATGCCGCCCGAAGCCTCCAGCTCGACCCGCGCACCCCGCGAGCGAGCCAGCTCGCGCAGGACAGGCACCAGGTCCTCGAGCTGGGTCGGAGTCATGTTGTCGAGCAGCACCACGTCCGCCCCACCCTCGATCGCCTGACGCGCCTCGCCCTCGTCGCGGGCCTCGGCCGTGATGCGCACGGAGGGTCCCACGCGGGCGCGCAGATCTGCCAGGACCTGGGGCATGGGGCGCCCGGCGAGGGCCAGGTGGTTCTCCTTCAAGAGCACCTCGTCGTACAGCCCGTAGCGGTGGTTCTCGCCGCCGCCGCAGCGCACCGCGTACTTCTCGAGGGCGCGCAACCCGGGGGTCGTCTTGCGCGTGTCGAGGATGCGCACGTCTCGCCCCCCCGCGCGGGCCAGGGCCAGCCACTGGGCGGTGCGCGTGGCCACGCCGCACATGCGCTGCAGCAGGTTGAGGGC
>JAJFFA010000102.1 GCA_021776885.1 Planctomycetota bacterium | reverse complement strand
CGAGCGAGAGGGCGAGTCGACCTGCTTCACCTTTCGCCCGGGCCGCCACGACCCCTACAACTGCTCGAACAACGTGATCGACGGCGGCGCCTGCAGCGACGCCCTCGAGACCCTGGTGCGCACCTTCGGCGAGCGCCTGCCGGCGGCCGAGCGCGAGGCCTGCGAGCGCGCCAGCGTGCTGCACGCCCAGACCTACCTGCGCTACGCGGTGCTCGACAAGGGCGTACCCGCCCAGCGCGCCTGGGCCATGACCGGGGTGGCCGCCGGCTTCGCCCTCTCCGGGCACGAGGTCCTGTCCCTGGCGGTGGCCGAGGGCTGCGGGATCCTGGAGGGCATCCAGCACGAGGACGGCAGCTTCCCGTACCACCCGCTCGAGTGGGGCGCGGGGCACGTGGGCGCCAGCGACGTCAGCTCCTTCTATCACTCGCGCATCCCGGCCTTCACGATGTTCGCCCTGGAGGGCATCGGCCGCGATCCCCGCGACGAGCTCTTCGCGGCGCCCATCGTGCGCGCCCTGGACTTCCTGCTCGCGCTGCAGGGGCCCGACGGCATCAAGTGCGGCCTGGTCGAGGCCAAGCCCTGGTACTGGGGCGCGCCCTACGAGGTCGCCAGCCATCCCTTCGACGTCTACGCCCTGGCCCGCGGGCACCGGCTGTACGGCAAGCCGGGCTACGCGCGCGGCGCGCTGCGCGCCTTCCGCGCCTGGGCCCGACACCAGGCGGCGGACGGCGAGCCCAGCAGCCACCGCGCCGAACCCGGCCGCCGCGCCAGCTACCAGTGCCCCGTGTTCTGGGCCGGGCACACGTCCTGGCTGGCGCGCTCGATGGGGGACCTCGAGGCGATCATGGCGCGCGTCGGGGACGACGAGGACCCGACGGCAGACGACCCCAAGCGCGGCAGCCGCGGCGGGCTCGAGATCGGCGTGAGCTGGTTCCCCAGCGCCGCCCTGGCGCGGCTCGAGGACGGCGCCGTCGTCGCCTGGGTACGCGGCGCGCGGCCGGGCTTCAACGTGCACCACGGCAGCCCCCACGGCGCCGGGCTGGTGCGCGTCTACTCGAAGGCGGCCAACGCCGACGTGCTCGAGCGCCGGCCCCTGCGCGACAGCCGCGAGGCCGAGTGGTTCGCCAAGCACGGGCTGTTCTCGATCGGGCGCGGTATGCGGGCCGGGGGCCGCGAGCTGCGTTTCTCGCTCTGGATGGCGCGCAACGCCTGGCGCGGACGGCGCCGGGCTGCCGCCCTGGCCACGCCCCTCGACGTGTTCCAGCGCGGCGTCCTGCGCTACGCCGGCGGAGCCGTGTCGAGCGCCTTCGTGCGCTCCCCCGTGGTCGAGCTGTTGCCCGACGGCGTGCAGCTCAAGAGCGGCCTGTCCCACCGCGACGGAACGCCCGTGCGCGACGCGAGCATCGAGCGCAGCTTCCGGGTCGTCGGGGACGGCCTCGAGGTCGAGGAGCGCCTGATCGCCGCCGGGGGCGTGCAGGGCCTCGACTACAGCATTCCGGTGCGTGCGACGGAGATCGACGCGGGCGTCACCATGATCCGCTACCGCCTGACATGAGCCCGTCCCAAGCGAGCCCCGACCTGGTCCTGGTGGCCAATGCGCGCATGCCCTCGGCACGCGCCCAGTCCCTGCAGGTAGCCCAGGCCGCGGGGGCCTTCGCCCGTGCCGGCGTGTCGACCACCCTGCTCTACGCGCGCCGTCGCGACACGCCGCCGCTCGAGACCTTCGAGCACGACGGGCTGCGCGGCGAGGACGCGCTCTGGTCGTACTACGCCCTGCCCACGGGGCGCCGCCCGCGGGCACGGGCGGTGGCCTGCTTCGACTGGATCGACCGCGTGCCGCGCGCACTGCAGTACGCACCGGCGCGCTTCCAGGAGCTGTCCTTCGCCCGCGGCGCCGCGCGTCAGGTGCGGCGCGAGTACACCGGCGCGCGGGTCCTCTCGCGCGAGCTCGAGACCGGCCATGCCCTGGCCGGGCGGGCGAATGTGTTCCTCGAGATCCACCGCGTGCCCGGGGGACGCGCCCGGCGCGGCTGGCTCTTGGCCAGCGCCCGGGCCGCCGCCGGCGTGGTCGCCATCTCCGGCGGCGTGCGCGACGACCTGCTCGAGCTCGGCGTCGCGGCCGACGCGATCCGGGTCGAGCACGACGCCTACGATCCCGCGCGCTTCGAGACCCTGCCCGGCCGCGAAGTCGCGCGCAGCGAGCTCGGTCTGCCCCTGGACGCGACCGTGGTGGTCTACACCGGCGGGCTCCTGGGCTGGAAGGGGGTCGACCTCCTGGTCGAGGCGGCCCGGGGCCTGCCCGAGCTGCGCTTCGTGATCGCGGGGGGCATGCAGGCGGACGTCGCGGCCCTGCGCGAGCGCGCCCAGGGGCTCGAGCACGTGCGCATCGACGGCTTCCAGCCGCCGGCGCGGGTGCCCCTGTACCTGGCGGCCGCTGACCTGGGCGTGGTCCCCAACCGCAGCCAGCCGGCGATCAGCGCGCGCTACACCTCGCCGCTCAAGGTCTTCGAGTCCATGGCCGCCGGCCTGCCCCTGGTGGCGAGCGACCTGCCCAGTCTGCGCGAGGTGCTGGACAGCGAGCGCGCGCTCTTCGTCGACCCCGACCAGGCGCAGAGCCTGGCCGCGGGGCTGCGCGAGCTGGCCGGCGACCCCGGGCGGCGCAGCGCCATGGCCGCCGCCCAGCGGGCGAGCGCGGCCGGGCACACCTGGGACGCGCGCGCCGCCCGCCTGGTCGAGTGGATGGACGCGCGCTCTTGAGCCCCGTAGGCTGCCCCTGGCGCCGATGAAGGTCCTGTTCCTCACCGACTCGCTCTCCGACCTCGACGGCGTCGGGCGCTACGCGATGCGCCTGATCGCGGCGATGGAGACCGAGAGCGCGTCCACGGACCCGCTCGAGGTTGAGGTGCTCCTGGCGCGCAAGCACCGCCCGACGTCGGCCCAGGTGCCGGCGCACTGGAAGGTGCGCGTGGCCCTGCCGCCGGACTACTTCTTCTACATGTCGCCCCTGCGCTTCTGGGTCTGGCTGGGCCTGGGCGTGGCGCGCAGCCTGGGGGCCGCGCGGCGCGCCGACGTGGTGCACGCGATCAAGGACTATCCCCACAGCCTGGTGGCCCTGCGCGCCGCGCGCCTGGCGGGCAAGCCCTGCGTGGCGACCGCCCACGGCACCTACACCATCCAGCCCCTGGTCACGCCGCGCCACGCCGCCCGCGCGCGGCGCACCTACGCGGGCTTCGCGCGCATGATCTCGGTCAGCCGCTACACCCGCGGGCGCCTGCTCGAGCTCCTGGGGGCGGAGGCGGGGGAGCGCGTCGAGGTGATCCCGAACGCGGTCTCGGCCGAGCACTACGTCGCGGCGCGCGACATCGGCAAGAAGCCCTGGCACGGCCAGCGCTTCACCCTGGGCATCGGTGAGATCAAGGAGCGCAAGGGACACCACCTGGCCCTGGCGGCCTGGTGCCGGGTCGCGGCGGGGCAGCCGGACCTGCAGCACTACATCGTCGGCAAGGGCACGGGCGATCCCTACGAGGCCGAGCTGCGGGGGCTGGCCCAGGCGGCGGGCATGGCCGAGCGCGTGCACTTCCTCGGCAACATCGACGAGGACGACAAGATCGACCTCCTGCAGCGCGCCGAGGTCTTCGTGCACACGCCGGTGACCGCCTCCGACGGCGGCTTCGAGGGCTTCGGCATCGTCTACCTCGAGGCCTCGGCGGCGGGCACCTGCGTGCTCGGGACCCTCGAGTGTGGCGCCGAGGACGCGATCGTCGACGGGGTCACCGGGCGCCTGGCCGCGCCGGACGTGGACGCCGTCGAGGCGGCCCTGGGCGAGCTGCTCGCGGACGAGGCCCTGCGCGCGCGCATGGGCCGCGCCGGGCGCGCCCACGCCCAGGACAGCCCGTGGGCCGAGAACGCGCGCAAGGTCCTGGCGATCTACCGTCAGGTCCTCGGTCGCCCCGAGCCGACGGAGAGGGCGTGACCCAGCTCGGCCCCCTGTCGCGGATCAAGAGCAAGTTCCTGCGCGACACGGCGACGCTGCAGGTCTCGGCGGGTCTGAACCAGGTCAGCCAGTTCTTCACCACGATCCTGATCGCGTACCTCCTGGGTGCGGAGGGGCAGGGCAAGTTCGTCTCGGCCATCGCCCTGCAGGCGCTGATCTACTTCCTGGTCAACGTCGGGGTGGCCCAGGCGACGGTCAGCCAGATCGCCCAGAACGCCGCCCGCGGCAACGACGAGAAGGTGGCCGAGTGGCTGGCCTTCCTGGTCAAGGCGATCCTGGTCATCGGTCTCGGGATCATGCTGGCGGGCTACTTCATCCTGCCCTGGGTCGGCGAGGTCATGTACGGCACCACGCAGGGCGCCGAGTACGGTCGCGAGATCGGGTTCTGGGCCTGGATCCTGTGCCTGCAGCCCCTGCTCGAGCTGCCACGGGTGGCGGCCGGCGCCGCCTTCCAGGGCACGCGGCGCATGCTGCACCTGGGGCAGAGCGAGAACGGCCAGGAGATCGTGCGCATGTTCCTGGTCGTCCTGGGGGCGACGATCAGCGGCAGCCCGTGGGGCGCGCTGGTCGGGCAGCTGGCGGCGGCGGGCGTCGGCTCGATCATCGCCATCGACCTCTACCGCCGCGCCACCCTCGAGGCCGAGAGGCCCCTGCCGGGGCTGCGCGCGGTGCTCTCCCGGGTGCGCGCCATCTCGCTCCTGCGCGGCCTGCGCCTGGGGCTGCGCGTCGGCATCCTGAAGAACTCGAACACGCTCTTCATCAACGTGTTTCCGCGCCTGATCGTGGGCGGCGTGGTGGGGGTCAAGTGGGTCTCCTACTTCCACATCGCCCAGCGCCTGCTCGCGGTGCCCCTGATGTTCACCCTGGGGGTGACGCGCACCATGCTGCCGGCCCTCGGTGAGCTGGCCGGGCTGAAGGACATGCGTCGCTTCCGGCAGCTCTTCGTGAAGGTCTCGGTGCTGGGCGGGCTGATGGTCTCGGCCGCGATCCTGATCGGGCTGCCCCTGGTCCAGCCCCTGGTCGGGATGTTCTTCCCCGACGACTACAAGGAGCCCGTCTGGACCTTCTACTGGATCCTGGCCCTGGGCTACATCTTCGTGTCCTTCGCCAACGGGCTCGACGCGTTCTACATCGTCACGAACCAGCTGCGTGTCTGGTTCATCTTCTCGGTCCTGGGCGCGGTGACCCTGATCCCGGTCAACGTCTGGCTGATCCTGAACGTGCCCTACACCGGAACGGCCTGGGGGCTGACCGTCTACCACGGCTGGCTCTTCGTCCACTATGGCTACTTCTTCGTGTTCTTCGCCACGGGCCGGCACCGCAGGGTGTGGGCTGACGTGGAGCCGTCGGCAGCGGTCGAGAGCAGCGCGGCGGCGGAGGGCTGAGCCATGCGCATCCTCTTCTTCACGGAGATCGGCGACCCGCGCGTGGGCTCCTCGACGCGGCTGACCTACCAGAGCGCGGCGCGCCTGCGCGAGCTGGGGCACGAGACCGCGGTCCTGTGCTGCACCCAGGACAAGAGCGAGGTGGGCGAGACCGAGATCGAGGGCACGCGCGTCTTTCGCGTCTGGTCGGACTACCCGCCGCGCTTCCGCAGCTGGGTGTCCCTGAAGAACAAGCGCGTCACCGAGCACGTCGCCCGCGTCCTCGACGACTTCCGCCCGGACGTGGTGCATGCGCACCTGATCCACACCCACATCGGCTACCACTCCCTGACCCAGGCCCGGGAGCGGGGCTGCGGCGTGGTCTTCACGGCCCACGACGTGATGACCTTCTGCTACCAGAAGCTGACCTGCTTCCACGGTGGCGAGGAGCACGGCGGCACCCTGCGCGACTACCGCGCCCGGGCCTCGAAGTGCATCCCCTGCCAGCGCCTGCGCTTTCGTCCCGGTCGCAACGCGGCCATCCGGCGCGTGCTGGAGCGCGACGTGCACCGCTTCACCGTGGTCTCCGACGCCCTGGGCGAGGTGATCCGGACCAACGGGATCCGCGTGGACCGCACCCTGCACAACGCCCTGCGCGCGGCGGACGCGCCCGTCTCGGCGCAGGAGCGAGAGGCCTTTCGGGCGCGCTTCGGCCTCGAAGGGAAGCGCGTCCTGGCCATCGGCGGCCGGCTGCACGAGCAGAAGGGCGTGGGCAAGCTGCTGGAGATGCTCGCCCGGCTGCGGCCGGAGTTTCCGGACGTGCGCCTGATCGTGATGGGGCGCGAGTCGATCTGGCACGGCGAGTTCGAGCCCCGCGCCCGGGCCCTGGGGGTGGCTGACCTGGTGCTTCCGACGGGCTGGCTGGACGGCGGGGAGCTGGCGGCGGCCTACGCCGCGGCGGACGTCTTCGTCACGCCCTCCCTGTGCTTCGACACCTTCGGGGTGGTCAACCTCGAGGCGATGGAGCAGTCGACCCCGGTGGTGGCGACCGTCTTCGGGGGCAGCGCGGAGGTGGTCGAGGACGGAGTCAGCGGGGCGATCGCCAACCCCTTCGACGTCGAGGCCTACGCCGAGGCCATCGCGCGGCTCCTGCGGGACGACGCCCTGCGGGTCCGGATGGGGGCGGCGGCCCGCGAGCGCTTCCTCGAGCGCTTCCGCATCGAGCGGCTGGCGGACGAGCTGGTGGAGGAGTACGAGCTGGCCCTCGCCGGCGCCCGGGCAGGCCGCCCGGCAGGCCGCGGCGGAAACTAGCCCCGGCTCCG
>JAJFFA010001010.1 GCA_021776885.1 Planctomycetota bacterium | reverse complement strand
GCGGACGCCCCGCTCGAAGTGCGGCGCGATGCCGCCCCGCTGCTCGAGCGCCTGCGCGAGACCCTCGACCCCCGCTGGCGCCCGGCACTGCGTCCCGATGCCCGCCCCCGGACGCCGGTCTCACCACGGCCGGCTAGGAGTCTGCGTCACGGGTGGTAATCGGCAGCCAAACCCTGGGTTCACCACCCGTGACGCAGACTCCTAGGCCTGGAATAAGCGCTGAGCTGCTCGAGGTCGTTCGGGGGTGCGGTAGGCGTTGGCGTACGAGGCGTTCCGCAAGCGGAGCCTGGCCGTAGTCAGGTGAGCATTGTGGGACGGCTCGAACGGCCGCGAATGCCGCGCCCCCGGGCGATCTCGAGTAGCTCAGCGCTTGTTTCAGGCCTAGGGCCGGAAGCTCACAGTCAGAGCGTTCGACAGACTGAAGCCCGTCGCGCAGGGCCCCGCGGGGTCGCGATACCAGTACTGGAAGTGCCAGGTCTGGCCGGGCTGGATGCGACCGCTGGGCTCGAAGCGCAGGTGGGTGAAGGCGACCAGGCCCGGGCCGGTGGCGACGGCGCCGGCGTTGCCGGAGTTGGATACAGGGAAGCGGTTCACGTCCCCGGCCACACAGCGCAGGCCGTCACCGAAGGGGGCCGTGACCCGGGCCGTGCCCATGAACAGCAGGCCGGAGCGCGCGCTCGGCAGGTCCGTGACGCGCAGCACCAGGTCGTCGCTGCCGACGCTGGTCGACCCGCTGCGCACGAGGCGTGCCCCCAGGCCCTCGGCGTGGGCGCAGCCGCCGCCTTCGCGCGTGGTGTTGTCACAGGGGCAACCCGTCGTGCCCAGGCAGTAGGCGTCGCCGCCGCCCTGGTCCGCGAGCAGGCTCTCCCACAGGTCGACGCGCACCGACTGGGTCCAGTTGGCGCCGAAGAGGTCCAGGTCCCCGTCCCCGCCGGCGTCGACCACGGCCATGTTGTGGCTGCCGATGCCATCGACGACCTGCTTGACCCAGCCCACCCCCAGGCCGTCCTGGTTGTAATAGACGCGGATCTCGTCGGGATTGGAGCCCTGGTGCATCTCGGCCGTGATCACGTCGAGGTCACCGTCCAGGTCCATGTCCCCCACCTGCAGGCTGTGGGTCACACGCTCGACGTTGGGGTCGATCACGTGCTCGCTCCAGTTCGGGTCGCGCGGGTCGTCGGGCGCCTCGAACCAGGTCGTGCGCCCGTTCGTGTTCACGAACTCGTTGGGCGTCAGCAGCACGTCCGGGTCTCCGTCCCCGTCCATGTCGGCCAGCTTCACGAAGGTGTGTGGGTGGGTGTAGGCGCTGGTGTACGCGCGCTCGACCCAGGCCCCGGCCATGAAGTCGCCGACGTTCTCGTACCAGAACTGGGGGATGACGACGTCCAGGTCGCCGTCGTCGTCCAGGTCGACGACGTCGATGCCTTCGCCCGTGCTGACCGAGGGCAGGTTGAACGTCGAGCGCGTCCACGAGCTGGGCGTGTTCTGGCGCCAGAACTCGAGCACGCCGCCCGGCACGAGCTGCGTGCGCGTCACGAAGTCGGGGTCACCGTCCCCATCGAAGTCACCGACCTCGATGTCGTGGGCCCGGGGCCCGCCGATGACATGCCGCGTCCAGGCGCTGGCCGCGCCCAGGTTCTCGAACCAGACCACGCGCTCGTCCTTGTACCAGTCGGAGGTCAGGACGTCCGCGTCACCATCGCCGTCGATGTCGACCAGCTCGAGGTCGGTGCTCCAGTCCCCGAGGTCCTCGGCGGCCGTCGTCAGGGAGTGGCGCGTCCAGCTACCGGGGTTCGAGCGCTCCTCGTACCAGACGATGTCACTCGTGCGCCCGGCGATGATCAGGTCGGAGGAGCCGTCCCCGTCCAGGTCGCCGACCTGCACGATCTGCATCTCCCCGGGCCCGGCGGCATCGACCAGGACGTGGCGGAACGGAACCTGGGTCCAACCGGGCGAAGCCGTGAGCGAGAGCGCGGCGTACGCAAGCAGCGCACGCCGTCCGGGGAGGAGCAGCATGGAGCGGGGGGGCTAGGGTGTCGATCGAGGTGAAGCGGCGATCCTGGAATACAGCATCCTACTGCGAGGCCCCGGATCCGGGGAGCCCGCCCGACCACGAGTCGCCCTCGAGGGTCTCGCGAACGGAAGCGGGCCAGCCCTGCCCCTCGACCCCCCCAGCGCGTTCCGGCTACTCTCTCGCGCCTCCACTGCCCTGGACTGCCCCCCCCTATGCGCAAAGATCTTCTGCCCCTGGTGTTCGGTGTCTTCGTGTCGACCCTGCTGTCGGGGACGCTCGTCATCGCGGGGCTCAAGGCCGGGATCACGCCCGGGGTCAGCCCGCTGGTCGTGCTGTTCGCCTGGGGGGCCTTCCGCTCGAAGGTGGGCGGAGGGCAGGGGAGTCGCTTCCTCAACATCTCCCAGGTGGCCGGGTCGGCGGGGATGGCCGTGACCTCGGGGGTGATCTTCACCGCTCCCCTGGTGCAGATCCTCTACAAGAACCGCGGGCTCGAGGTGCCGCCCGTCGACTACGTCACGCTGACGTTGCTCAGCCTGGCTGGCGCGCTGATGGGCTTCGGCTTCGTCGGCCTGGCGACGAAGAAGTTCCTGACCGACCCGACCCTGCCCGCCCCCGAGGCGCGGGCCTGCGAGGCGATGATCGACGCCGCCGTGCACGACAAGGGCGAGCGGCCCAAGCTCGGCCGCTCCCTGGTGCTCGGCTCGCTGCTCGGGGCCTTCGCGCCCTTGATCGTCGCCCTGGGCCTGGCCACCGATCACGTCGTGCTGTTCGCCAAGAAGATGGCCGGGCGCGCCGACTTCCGCGCCGACCTGCCCCTCAGCCCGATCTACATCGGCATCGGCGGGCTGCTCAGCATCTCCACGGCGCTGCTCGTCTTCACGGGCAGCTCCATGCGCCTGATCGGTGACTTCATCCTGGTCGGAATCGACCCGGCCAGCGAGCAGGCGACCCTGTTCCCCGACATCTCGATGCGCTGGGTCGGGGGAGCGGCGATGACCGTGGCCGTGGCCTACTCGCTCGTGAAATTCCTGGGCGTGCGCACCTCTTCGGCCGCGTCGGTGAGCGCCGAGGACGAACGGATCCTCGCCGTCGACCCCAAGCAGAAGGTCCTGCTCTACGCCTCGATCCTGGGCGGCCTGGTGCTGATGGTCGGCTGGCTCTTCACCCAGGAAGGCGGAGTCACCACCTTCGGCCTCTCGATGTCGGCCGCGGTCTCGATCACCCTGCTCCTGATGGTGACCCTGGGCGCGATCCTCTCGCTGCAGATCGGGAGCTCGGCCTCGCCCGTCTCCGGAACGGTCTTCGTCACCACCCTGATCCTGTGCCTGGTGGCGCTCCAGATCGAGCGCAACTCGATCGACGACGTGTTGCTGCTGACGCCCCTCTTGGTCGGCGCCTGCGTCGCGGTCTGCACGGCCAACGACTCGAGCCAGGACTACAAGACCATGCAGTTCTGCGGCGTGCCCGTGCAGGACGGCTTCCTGGCCCAGATCCTGGGGCTGATCGGCGGGTGCCTGATCGTGCCCTACGTGCTGTACATCGCCCACGAGGCCTTCACCCTGGGCAGCCCCGAGCTCGAGGCGCCCCAGGGCGCGCTCTTCGCGACCCTGGTCGACGCCATCCTGCTCGCGGGTGATCTGGCCTGGGGCCCCATCGCCGTGGGCCTGGCCCTGGGCGCCTTCGCGGTGGGGCTCGACATCGTCGGCGGCAAGCGCGGCATCCAGCTGCCCTCGATGGCTCTGGCCGTGGGCATCTACCTGCCCCCCTACATCGGAGTCGGGATCCTGATCGGCGCGACCTGCCGCTGGCTCGGCGAACGCGGCGGCAAGCAGCGTGGCGAGTCGATCCTGGCCGCGGCCGGCCTGATCACCGGCGCCGCCGCCTTCGACCTGGTCATCGGCTCCCTGATCGTGGCCACCGCCCCGACAGGCGGCATGGAGTTCTCCCCCGCCTCGCTGCTGCTCTTCGGCGAGACGCCCGCGCTCGTGATGAACATCCTGGGCCTGGTCGGCATCGGCATCATCGGCGTGACCCTCTTCACCAACTCCCGCAACAAGACGACCGGTTGACATGAGCGCCACTTTCCTCGCCCTCGGACTCGGTCTCGTCGCCGCGCTGCAGCAGCCCGACGACGCCACCCGGGCCCTCTTCATCACGAACTGCGCGCCGTGCCACGGCGAGAGCGGCGACGGCCAGGGCAGCACCCAGCTCGACCGCCCGGCGCGCAGCTTCGCCGACGGGGGCTTCTCCTTCGGCAACACCGAAGAGGCCCTCTTGCGCACCATCTCGACCGGCATTCCGGGCACGCCCATGCCCGGCTTCGACCAGACCCTGGACGAGGGGCAGCGGCGCGCCCTGGCCCAGCTGGTGCGCGCCCTCGGACCGCCCACCGACGACGTCGAGACCCTCGGATCGCAGCTCGACGTGCACGAGCGCCCGCTGGTCGTGCGCGGCAAGCTGCCGCCCATCGCCGAGGAGACGGACGAGCACCCGCGGGGCCTGTTGATCGGCACCCCCGGCGGCCTCACGTTCCAGTACCGCACCGACGACGTACGCCTCCTGGGCGTGCGCCTGGGTGACTTCGTGCAGCGCACGGACTGGGGCGGTCGCGGCGGCAGCGCCCTCGAACCCCTCGGCGTGCCGGTCTTCCTGTGCGAGGGCGGAGCGCCCCGGGCCAGCTTCGAGCGGCCCGGCGCGGGCGACCTGCTGGCCAAGCTCTCCGGCAGCTTCGTGCGCGGCCGCGAAGCGGGCCTGACCTACCGCCTGCTCGAGGCCGACGGCCGCGTCGTGGCCACGGTGACCGAGCGCGTCGACGCCCTCTCGACCTCGGTCGGCTCGGGCTTCGCGCGCCACTTCCGGATCGAGTCCACGGGCGAGGCCTTCCCGCTCCTGGCCCACGTCGTCCATCCCCCGGACGACGCCACGCAGCCCGCCTGGCGCGACGCGAAAACCCTGGCCTTCCCCGCCGAGGGCGGCGTCCTGCGCACGATCCTGCTCGAAGGCGACGGTGTCCTGGCCCGGGACCGCGTGCACCTCTCGCTCGAGCCGGGCCGCGCCCTGGCCTTCACCCTGGGGGTCGTCACGACCCTCGACCACGCCGCCCCCACCCTCGAGCGCCTGCGCGCGGAAGCGGGACTCGCCCGATGATCCTGTCCCTCTTCCTCGCCGCGCTCCTGCCGCAGGTCAGCGAGGCCGACTACTACACCCTGGAGCACTTCCCCACCCCCGCGGGCGAGCTGTTCGAGATCGGCGGCATGGACTTCCTGGCGGACGGCCGGCTGGTCTTCAGCACCCGTCGTGGCCAGGTCTGGATCGTCGACGAGCCCCTGGCCGACGACGTGAGCACGGCCAAGATCACGCTCTTCGCCGAGGGGCTCTGGGAGGGCCTCGGCCTGACCATCGTCGACGACGAGATCTTCGTCCTGCAGCGCACCGAGCTCTCGCGCCTGGTGGACGAGGACGGGGACGACGTCTGCGACCGCATCGACACGGTCTCCGACGACTGGGGCGTGTCGGGCAACTACCACGAGTTCGCCTTCGGGCTGCCGCGCGCCGCCAACGGCAACTTCTTCATGGCCCTGAACGTGTCCTTCGGCTCCAAGTGGTGGATCGGCAAGTCGCCGGTGCCCTACCGCGGCTGGGTGCTCCAGGTCGCCCCCGACGGCACGACGCGCCCCTTCGCCAGCGGCTTCCGCAGCCCCTGCGGCCTGGGCACCAACGCCGCGGGTGAGCTCTTCGTCACCGACAACCAGGGCGACTGGCTGCCCGCCGGCCCGATCCACCACGTCCAGGAAGGGCGCTGGTACGGCCACCCCGCGTCCCTCGACTGGACGCCGGAGTACCTCGACGCGGGGGCCAAGACGAGCGACGAGATCCCGCCCGCGCGGGCCTCCATCGACCGCCAGCCGGCCGCCCTCTGGCTGCCCTACGCCTGGTCGCGCTCGGCCGGCAACCTGGTCTTCGACCAGACGGGGGGCGCCTTCGGCCCCTTCGGCGGGCAGATGTTCGTGGCCGAGCTGACCAACGGGCTGGTGCTGCGCGCGGACCTCGAGAAGGTGCGCGGCGAGTACCAGGGCGCCTGCTTCCTGTTCCGCCAGCAGATCGGCTCGGTCGCGCGGGTCGCCTTCGCGCCGGACGGCAGCCTGTTCTGCGGGCTGACGAACCGCGGCTGGGGTGGCCTGGGCCCCGGGAGCGGGCTGGCCCGGGTGCGGCCCACGGGCAAGCTGCCCCTGGAGATGCAGCGCGTGCACCTGACCCCCGAGGGCTTCGAGGTGACGTTCACCAAGCCCCTGGCGCCGGACTCCGTCTCGCCGGCGGACATCGACCTGGTTCAGTACGACTACGACTACTGGTGGGAGTACGGTTCGCCGGAGCGCGACCACACGCCCCTGGCGGCCACGGCCACGGTGCTGTCGGCGGATCGACGCACCCTCGCGATCAGCGTGCCGGGCATCCGGCCGGCGCGGGTGGCGCGGGCGCGGCTGTTCAACGTGGCGACCGCCGAGGGCGAGGCGCTGCTGCACGAGGAGTTCGCCTACACCGTCAACCAGCTGCCCGAGGCCAGCGGCGAGCCGCCGACGCGCGAGCACGTGGCCCGCGTCGTGCCTCCCCCGCCCATGCGCGAGGGACGCGACGAGGGCTGGCTGATGCTGACCTGGGGCGACGCCCTCGACCACTGGCAGTCCCAGGGCTGGAGCCACTGCGACGTCGACCTCGACCCCGACGACCCGCGCCGCTTCACGTCGCGCGAGGGCAACGGAGCCATCGCCAACGTGGGCGAGGCGCCGGTCAACTTCGTCAGCCACTCCGACTTCGGCGACCAGGAGCTGCGCCTGAACTTCATGCTGCCCCAGGGCGGCAACTCGGGGGTCTACCTGCAGGGCCGCTACGAGATCCAGCTGCTCGACAGCGCGGGCAAGCGCGAGGTCGGCTACGGCGACTGTGGCGGGATCTACAAGGGCGCGACCTGGCCCGGCAGCCCGCCCGGCATCAACGCCTTCCTGGGCCACGGACAGTGGCACCGCCTGACGGCCAGCTTCCGCGCCCCGCGCTTCGATGCCGAGGGCAACAAGACCGAGAACGCGCGCTTCCTGTGGGTCGACATCGACGGTGTGCGCGTGCAGGAGGACGTCGAGGTGCCCGAGGTCACGGGCGGCGCCCTCGGAGCGGAGGTGGCCCGCGGGCCGCTGATGCTGCAGGGCGACCACGGGCCGGTGGCCTACTCCGACATCCGCATCAAGCCCCTGTGGGACGAGACCAGCCGGGTCGTCGGACGGCCCGATGCGGCCGACGGCTGGGTCGCGCTCTTGCCCGAGGACGAAGACGAGCTGGACGCCTGGCCGCGCTCGGGCGACTCGATCTGGAGCCACGACGGCGACGTCCTGATCGGCGAGGGCCCCACCGGGCACCTGTACACCCCGCGCGGCGACTACACCGACATCGAGGTGCGCGCGCGGCTGAAGATCAACGACGGCGGCAACTCGGGCCTCTACGTGCGCACGGCCCGGGCGCCCGAGGGCAGCACCTGGCCCGCGGGCTACGAGGCTCAGGTCAACAGCTCGTTCCCGGACCCGCAGAAGACGGGCAGCCTGTACTCCCTCGCACCGGTGCTGACGCACCTCGTGCCGCCGGACACCTGGTTCGACTACGCCGTCACCTGCCGCGACGAGGCGGACGGGACGCGCGTCAGCATCGCCGTGAACGGGATCGTGATCTCGGACTTCCTCGACGTCGAACGCCGGCACGCGGCGGGACACCTCGCGCTGCAGCAGCACCACGAGGGTTCCGTGATCGAGTGCGCGGGGCTCTGGGTGCGGGAGCTCGAGTGAGGGACGGCGCCCTGGGTTGCCTAGGCCCCCACGAAGCTATCGGTTCGGTCAAGTTTCAGCGTATCGCAAAGACCCCTGCCGTCCTCTGGCTCTGGTAGCGAGGGCCGCCCGGGTCCGAAGTCTGGTCTGGCGCTGGTTCGCGGGGGCGCGAAGTTCTTGATTTCGGCGTAGGTGACCCAGGCACGCCTCAAGCCGGCGCCCCTTGCGGCTGGCCGCTGCCCACGGCCACGATCTCGTGCAGCCAGGCGTACCAGGCCTCGAGGCCGTCCCCTTTCGTGGCCGAGACCTCGAAGACGCGCGCCCGGGGGTTCACGGCGGCCAGGTTGTCGAGCACGGCCTGCTTGTCGTAGTCGAGGTAGGGCAGGAGGTCGATCTTGTTCAGCACGACGTAGTCGGCCGCCTGGAACATGTGCGGGTACTTGAGCGGCTTGTCCTCGCCCTCCGTGACGGAGAGGATCGCCACCTTGGCCTCTTCGCCCAGGTCGAAGAGCGCCGGGCAGACCAGGTTGCCGACGTTCTCGATCAGTACCAGGGAGCCCTGCTCGGGCTCTAGCTCCTGCAGGGCACGGGCCACCATGTCGGCCTCGAGGTGGCAGCCGCTACCCGTGTTGATCTGCACCACCCGCGCCCCCGCCGCGCGGATGCGCTGCGCGTCGTTCAGGGTCGCCTGGTCGCCCTCGATCACGTGGATCGGGGGCTGGCCCCCGAGGTCGCGCAGCGTGCGCTCGAGCAGGGCCGTCTTGCCGGCGCCCGGGGAGCTGACCAGGTTGAGGGCACGCACCCCACGGCCGGCGAGCCAGCCCTGATTCCACTGCGCCAGGGCCGCGTTCTTGGCCAGGATCTCCTGCTCCAGGACGACGGTCCGCGAGGCGGCGGCGTGCGTGTGATCGTGATCGTGGTCGTGGGCGTGGGCGTGGGCGTGGGCGTGCCCGTGATCATGATCATGGTGGTGATCGTGATCGTGATCATGGGAGTGCACGTGCCCCACACGCAGGGCCTGCTGCGCCCCGCTCTGCATCGAGGTCAGCGTGACCGCAGCGTCGTTCCCACATCCGCATGTTCCACACATCAGACGACCTCCATCTCTCGAATCCGAAGCTCCTGGCCGGCGACACACTCGATGTCGCGACCGTCACAGTTCTGGCAGGTTCCGAAGGGGGCCTCGAGGGCCACCTCCTGCTTGCACACGCGGCAGCGGCCGAGCCCACGCACCTCCTCGATCTCGAGCGTCGCGCCCTCGACTGCCGTGCCCTCGGCCACCAGGTCGAAGCAGAAGCGGATCGCGTCGGGCATCACCCCGGAGAGCCTACCGATCTCGAGGCGCACGACCTCGACCCGGCGTCCCTCGGCCTGCTCCTCGCAGATGGCGACGATGCTGCGCGTGATCCCGAGCTCGTGCATCAGCAGATCCTCGGGAGCTGATCGCCCACCAGCAGGCCGACCCGGCGCTCGGCCCCGAAAGTGGTGCGCAGCACCACCGCCGGTCCGCGGCCGGCGCTCACCTCGCCGATGCACGCGGCGTCGCGCCCCTCCGGCCGGGCACGCATGGCCGCCAGGACCGCGTCCGCGTCCGCAGCGGGGACGACCGCCACCAGCTTGCCCTCGTTGGCCAGGTACAGGGGATCCAGGCCGAGCAGCTCACACACGCCGCTGACCCCCTCACGCACGGGGATCGCCTCCTCGCGCAGGTCGAGGCGCCGGCCGGCCGAGAGGGCGAACTCGTTCAGCACCGTCGCCAGACCGCCGCGGGTGGCGTCGCGCATGCAACGGATGCGCGGCGAGGCCGCGAGCATCGCCGCGGTCAGGCGGTGCAGGGCCATGCTGTCGCTCTCGATCTCGATCTCGAGGGCCAGCTCGCCGCGGGCGTCGACCACCGCCGCGCCGTGGTCTCCTATCGTGCCGCTGAGCAGGATCGAGTCCCCGGGCTGGATCGAGCGTGGATCGAGGCGGTAGGCGGCGGGCACCACCCCCACCCCGGCGGTGTTGATGAACAGTCCATCGGCGGCGCCGCGCGGCACGACCTTGGTGTCCCCGGCCACGATCTCGACCTCGGCCTCGCGTGCCGCCGCAGCCATCGAGACCACGACGCGCTCCAGGGTCTCGGTGGCCAGGCCCTCCTCGAGGATGAAGCCGCAGGTCAGGTACCTGGGCAGCGCCCCGCCCACCGCCAGGTCGTTGACGGTGCCGTGCACCGCCAGCCGGCCGATGTCGCCGCCGCGGAAGAAGAGCGGCGTGACGACGAAGCTGTCGGTGGTCAGGGCCAGCCGGTCGCCCAGGGCCAGGAGCGGCGCCAGGTCGAAGCGTGCCTGGTCGTCGAGCCGCGCCAGCTCAGGGCTCGCGCCATCGGCACCGAAGTGCGCCAGGAAGAGCTCGTCCGTCAGCTCGCGCGAGCGCTTCCCGCCGCTGCCATGGGCCATCTCGATCGACGGCCGGGCGTAGGGCTGGCGAGTGCTCAAGCGACGGGCTCCGGCTCGGAGTCTACCTGGCGACCGTACTGGTAATAGGCGGCGCAGGCCCCCTCCGACGACACCATCAGGGCCCCCAGGGGCATCTCCGGCGTGCACGAGGTCCCGAACACCTTGCACTGCTGCGGCTTGATCACGCCCTTCAGCACCTCACCGCACTGGCAGGCCTTGGGGTCGGCGATCTTCAGGTTCGGGATCGGGAAGCGCCGCTCGGCGTCGAAGGCGGCGTACTCCTTGCGCAGGCGGATGCCCGAGTGGTCGATCGAGCCGAGCCCACGCCACTCGAAGAACTCGCGCAGCTCGAAGACGCGCTGCACCGCCGCCAGGGCCGGGTGGTTGCCCGCAGCGGGCACGACCCGGGCGTACTGGTTCTCGACGGCCACGCGCCCGTCGCGCAGCTGCTCGAGCAGCATGACCAGCCCCTGCAGGATGTCGAGGGGCTCGAAGCCCGCGATCACCACCGGCCGCTGGTAGCGCTCCGGGATGAAGCGGAAGGGCTCGGTGCCGATCACCATGCCCACGTGCCCCGGCCCCAGGAAGCCGGCGATCTCCTGCTCGGGGGAGTCGAGGATGGCCTTGATCGTGGGCAGGATCGTGATGTGGTTCGAGAACAGGGTGAAGTTCGTCAGGCCCAGGGACTCGGCCTCGAGCACGGTCAGCGCCGTGCTGGGCATGGTCGTCTCGAAGCCCAGGGCGAAGAACACCACCTCGCGCTCGGGGTGCTTCTGGGCCAGAGCCAGGGCGTCCATGGGCGAGTAGACCACGCGCACGTCGGCGCCCTCGGCGCGC
>JAJFFA010001009.1 GCA_021776885.1 Planctomycetota bacterium | reverse complement strand
AGGCCCAGGTCCTTGCGCAGGTACTCGAAGAGAGTCGGGTCCGGCCCGCGGGTGTTCTCACGGATCCCGCGCGGCTCGGAGACCCCGGTAAAGATGGACAGGGCTGCACCGTAGTGGCCCAGGTTCGCTGTCCGCGCGCGGGTGTAGGCCACGCCCTCCGCCGCCATGGCGCTCAGGTTGGGCACGTTGCCCTGGCTGCCAAGGGTCTCGCGCGTGCGCACGCCGCCGGCGAAGGCGACCAGCACCACGTGGCTGGTCTGGCGTCCCTGAACCAGGGGCGCACGCGGACCCGCGAAGAGGCGCGGCGTGATCAGGGCTCCGGTGGCGCCCGCCAGGGAGGCGCCCAGGAACTGACGGCGGTCGAAGTGCGGGGGTCGCAGCATGGGACAGCTCTCAGTAGCGGTGGTACTCGGGAGAAGACAGCAGCGCGTAGGCGATGGTCTCGGGGCGGCAGGCCGGATCCTTGAAGGCTGTGACGAAGGCGCGCAGCTCCTCGCGCTCGCCCGCGCGCCCCAGGAAGCGCTGGAACAGGCCGTTGACCCACTGGGTCGGGTCCTCGATCTGATCCTTGGCGGGCAGGTCGGAGTAGCCCGCGTCCAGCAGGATGCGCGCGACGACGGCACGCAGGGGTCGTGAGTCGGCCAGACCGTCCAGGGCACCGCGCAGGGGCTCGGCCTCCTCGCTCGTGGGCAGGCGTCCCATCAGGTCGACGAAGAGGGTGCGCACGAAGAGTCGGTTCGGCAGGGGCGCGCGACTCTCGTGGCGCGCCAGGTAGGCCGCTGAGTAGAGCCACGAACGCAGGAGCTCGAGGTAGACCCAGGGGTCCTTGTGGTAGCTGCGCGTCCAGGCCTCGAGCTCGGACTTGGCCGGCTGGGCGCGGGTCACGCGCTCGGACTCGCGCGCCAGGAAGTGCCGCGAGGCGCCGCGGTCCTCGATCACGAGCTGCACGACATCGGACTGGCTGGAGGCGGAGTGCCCCAGGAAGCGTCCGGTATTGCCGTCGTAGGCACCCTTGCCGATCTCGAGTTCGCGCGCGCTCTTCTGCACGTGCATGCCACCGAGCTGCTCCATCACGACCGTGACGAAGGTGTCCGCACCGGGGTTGCGCAGGTCGAAGCTGGGCGAGAGGGCGATGCGGTGCAGGGCGTCGCGGGCCGAGGCGCGCCCCGCGCTCAGCCGCTGGGGCAGCTCACGCACGCCCTCGTTCTCCGGGCGGAAGTTGTCCACCAGGAGGAAGTACCAGAGCTGCTCGGCCAGCCAGTGCTCCCAGAACGGGGTCCCGCCGAGCAGGAAGTCGATCAGCTCGTGGGCGCGCTGGTCCGCCCAGCGCGCGCGCTCGTCCGCCAGGGGCGGACGCCCGAGCAGGTCGAGGAACAGGCGCCTCAGGAGCCCCGGCTCCAGGGGCCAGGAGGGGCTGGCCTCGGTGCGACCGTCGTCGACCTCGCCCTGCCACGTGCGCGATCGATGCATGCATAGGAATGTAGCGCAATCCCGCGAGCCGTGGCCGGAAACGGCGAGGCCCGGGGGTCGCCCGGGCCTCGGTAGCACGTTTCGCTAGCACGTTTCCTCGCCTCCCGCACTCCGGCGGGAGGTCCCGGGCGTCAGGACAGGAACGGGTCGATCGCCTTGCGCAGCCCGGGGGTGCGCATCTTGTTGATCGCTCGGACCTGGATCTGGCGCACGCGCTCGAGGCTGACCCCGAGCTCCTTGGCGACCTCGGAGAGGGTGTGTTCGCGCCCCGTGCCCAGGCCGAAGCGCATGCGCACGACGTACTGCTCGCGCTCGGAGAGGCGCTCCATGGCCAGCTGGATACCGTCCTCGAGAGACGTCTCCTCCATGGCCGTCGAGTAGACGCCGCCCTCCGGCTGCTCCTCTCCGATCAGATCCGCCAGCCCCGAGCCGTCCTCGGAGAGCAGCGGGAGATCCATCGAGAGGGTGCTGCGCGTCGCCGCGAGCGCACTCTCGACCAGGTTGACGCCCAGGTCCGCCTCGGCCGCGATCTCCTCGGCGCTGGCGTTCTTGTCGCCCAGGCGCTCGATGGCCTGCTTGACGTGCTTCATCGCCTTCTGCAGGTACACCGGCACGCGCACGGTCTGACCGTGGTTGTAGAGGTAGGCGCGGAAGGCCTGGTTCAGCCAGTGCACCGCGTAGGTGCGGAAGAGCAGGCCACGGCGCCAATCGAAGCCGTCGACGGCCCGGAACAGGGAGGCGGAGCCCTCCTGGATCAGGTCCAGCCGCGACAGGTTCATGTGCGCGTAGCGCTCGACGTTGATCAGCACCCGGTCGAGGTTGCGCTCCACCAGCTCGGTGCGCAGGGCATGCAGCTCGACCCAGCGCCGGCAGACCGGCGGGGGCAAGAGGCACTTGCCAGGAGCGATCTGGGTGAAGTTGGAGGGGTCGTAGTGCACCGCCCCCGCGAGGTCGTCGTGGGTCAGCCCCTCGTGCTCGAGGGCGTCGTCGAGGCGGTGGCGGGCCAGCTCGATACGCCGGGCCAGCTGGGCCTCCTCGGCGCGTCCCATCGTCTCGATGGCGTCGATCTCGGTGCGCAGCTGCTCCTCGATGGAGGCCACTCCGGTGCGGGCCGGCGCCGACCCGGCCTTGCGCCAGGAGCCCGGGGGCATGATGGCGAGGTCCTCTCCGGCGCGATTGAGGCGACGGGCCAGGGCCCGGGCCTTCCTCTCGAAGGAGTCGATGTCCTGGGCCAGAGCGTCGAGCTTCTGGTCCAGCTGGTCGTACTTGATGGTCTTCATGGCGTTCCTGACTGGGGCCTCTCGGCCTCCGACAGCGATCCCGGTGGCGTCGCGGAGCAGCGACTCCCCCGATGGGGTCGGGGGACAACCGGGGTAGCGGTCGAGGGGACGAAGGGGTGGACAGAGGGGATGAGGCCTCGCCACGCGCCCCTCAGCCGGCCTGTACGAAGCAGCGAATCCCGTTTCGGACCCTTCCGCCGCTTCGTTTCGAATTCTTACGTCAACGAGAGGGTTGAGCCTCTCCAAGGGGTGATTCGCCAACCGCTGCGGCTTGGTGCGCGCGGAAGACGTAAAGTGTCCGCAAATGCAACCTTCATGCTACCGCGGGGGGGCCAGGCATTCCCAGCGCTCCTCTCTCTCCATACGGACGGTTTGCCGCGGGGTGAGCCGACGTGTCAGGAACCGGCCCGATGGGCACGAGTTCCGGGTGCGCTGCTCAACCCGCGCTGGGCGCTGGCGCTGCGCGGGGCGGCGGGTCCGTCGGCAGGGTGAACCAGAAGGTCGCCCCCTCGCCCGGTTCGGACTCGAACCAGATGCGACCTCCTAGGCGGTGCGCCACCCGACGCGCCACCGCCAGTCCCAGACCGCTGCCCTCGAAGCGCCTCGCGTCGAAGCGCTGGAACATGCGGAAGACGCGCTCGGAGAACTCGGCCGCGATCCCGATTCCCTCGTCGCGGACCGAGATGGCCCAGCTGCCCTCGAAGGGCTCGGCCGCGATGTGCACCCGGGGCGGGGTCTCGGCGTGGAACTTCAGAGCGTTCGAGAGCAGGTTCGAGAGCAGTCGATGCAGGTCGATCGGGTCCGTCTCGAGCGCAGGCATCTCGCCCACCGTGACCTGCGCGCCCAGGCGCTCGATCCTCTCGCGCTGCTCCGCCACCACGGCGTCCACCGCGCGGCGCAGGTCTACCCGGACGTGGCTGGAAGCTTGGTGCTCCGCGCTCGTGTACTCGAGCAGACCGTCCACCATCCAGCGCAT
>JAJFFA010001008.1 GCA_021776885.1 Planctomycetota bacterium | reverse complement strand
CCCGGGGCCGCTGGAGGCGGGACCCGAGGTGTAGGTCAGCAGGCGGCTGGCGCTGCCCATCGCGGTCGTGTTCTGGGGCGGGTTGTGGCGGACGGTCTGCGCGCCGACGCAGCGGAAGCCGTCGCCGAAGGCAACCTGCACTTCCTGGGTGCCGTAGAAGAAGATGCCCGGGTTCATGGCCGGGGCGCCCGACGCGGTCAGGGTGAAGGTGTTGGCCGCGATCGAGAGCGAGCCGCTGCTGCCCATCGTCGCGCCCGCGCCGGCCGAGTTGGCCGCCGCCACACAGTAGTTCGAGGGGTTGCCGCCGCCACTGTCCTGGTTCAGCAGGATCGAGACGCTGTTCGACAGCTCGTTCACCGTCGCCAGGTCCGGGGAGCCGTTGCCGTCGAGGTCAGCCGAAGCCAGGGAGTTGGGCTCGAGGCCGACGCTGAGCTGCTGCCCACCGGCGAAGCTACCCGCGCCGTTGCCCGCCAGGACGGAGACGTTGGCCGAGTTCTGGTTGGCCGTGGCCACGTCCGTCACGCCGTTGCCGTCGAAGTCGGCCAGGACGATGCCGTCCGGGTCCGAGCCGCCGATGGGGGAGTTCAGGGCGCCGCCGAAGCTGCCGCCGGTGTTCAGGAACACCGTGACGAAGCTGATGCCGTTGCCTTCGGTGCTGGTCGCCAGGTCCATGTCGCCGTCGCCGTCGACGTCACCGGCGGTGATGCCCTCGGAGCGCAGCTGGCCGCCGACGGAGAGGGTCTGGGTCGGGCTGAGCTGGCCCGCTCCGTTGCCACTGAAGACGCGCACGGTGCGGTCGTCGTGGGAGCTGGCGGCGGCGTCCATGGTGCCGTTGCCGTCGAAGTCGGCCGCGGTCACGCCGCGCACGTCGGAGCCGGCGGCGACCAGGGCGGAGAGGGAGAAGCCGCTGCCGTTCCAGAGCATCAGCGAGACGTTGTTCGAGTCGCGGTTGCCGACCACGACGTCGGGGCGACCGTCGCCGTTGAAGTCACCGGCGGCCATCTCGCGCGACTCGACGCCGCCGGTGGCGGCGATGCCGCCGGCCAGGAAGCTGCCGCCGCCCACGTTCGTGATCAGCTGGACCGCATTCGAGTCCTGCAGGCTGACGGCCATGTCGTTGTCGCCGTCGCCGTCGAAGTCGCGGGCCACGATCGAGTGGGGCGACGAGGAGTTGTTGAGGAAGATCGTGGTGCCCGGGCTGAAGGCGCCGGAGCCGTTGTTGAGGTAGACCTCGACCTTGTCGGGGTTGTCGGTGGCCACGGCGGCGTCGATGTCGCCGTCGCCATCAAAGTCGGCCAGGGCGATCCCATCGGGGCGCACGCCGACGCCAAAGGTCACGGCGGGGTCGAAGGAGATCTGGGCCTGGGCCAGGGGGACGAGACAGAGCGCGGTGGCGCTGGTGAAGAGGGTGCGTTTCATCGGAGTGTTGTTGCTTCGTTTCCTGAGAAGAGAGATGCGGAACGCCGCGCGTCCCACGCCCTGACTTGGCAAGGCGTGTGCCAACCGCGCCGTTTCCCTCCGAGGCGCCCCCTGGGGTGCCTCCACGGCGCTCCCTGGCCCTTCCCGTCCCTTCTCGCCCGCGCCCGATCCAGGTTCTGGACGCGGCGTCCGGGTCCTGGATCGGGCTCCGGCCTATTCCTGCTTCGGTGCCCCGGCCCAGGCGCGCACGCGCTCCGATAAGAGCGACAGGGGCACGGGGCCCGAGGTCAGCACCACGTCGTGGAAGGCGCGCAGGTCGAAGTCCGCGCCCAGGGCGGCCTTGGCCTCCGCGCGCAGCTCGAGGATGCGCAGCATGCCGATCATGTAGGCCGTGGCCTGCCCGGGCATGACGATGTAGCGCTCGATCGCCTTGGTGCAGTCGCCCAGGGGGTTGGGCGTGTGGGTCATCAGGTAGTCGATGGCCTCCTGGCGCGTCCACTTGCGGGCGTGGAGGCCCGTGTCGACCACCAGGCGGCAGGCGCGCCAGAGCTCCATGGCCAGGCGCCCGAAGTCGGCGTAGGGGTCGCCGTAGAAGCCCAGCTCCTTGGGCAGATACTCGCTGTAGAGCCCCCAGCCCTCGCTGTAGGCCGTGAACCCGCCGAAGCGGCGGAAGCGCGGCACATCCTTCAGCTCCTGGGCGATGGAGATCTGCATGTGGTGCCCGGGGATCGCCTCGTGGTAGGCCAGGGCCTCGAGCTGGTAGCGCGGCATGTCGCGCAGCTCGTACAGGTTCACGTAGTACACGCCGGGGCGGCTGCCGTCAGGGGTGCCGCGGCTGTAGAAGGCCTTGCCGGCGGAGCGCTCGCGGTAGGCCTCGACCGGGCGCACCTCGAGGGGCGCGGAGGGCAGGGTGTCGAACAGCTCGGGCAGGCGCTCGTCCATGGCCGCGATGCGCGCCCGGGCTTCGGCCAGGTAGGCCGCGCGACCGCCCGCGGTCGAGGGGAAGTAGTACTCCTCGCTCCGGCGCAGGTGCAGGAAGAACTGCGACAGGGAGCCCTCGAAGCCGACCTGGGCCAGGATCTCGCGCATCTCGTCGTGGATGCGATCGACCTCCTGCAGCCCGCGCTCGTGCACGCCGTCCGCGTCGAGGGGCAGGGTGGTCGAGCGCTCGATGGCGAAGGCGTAGAAGGCCTCGCCCTCGGGCAGCTTCCAGGCGCCGTCGTCGAGGCCGGCGAGGGTGGCCTGGCGCTCGAGGGTCGCGATCAGGGACAGGTACGCGGGCTCGACCGAGGACAGGAGCGCGTTGCGCGCCTCGCGCATCAGCTTCGGTCCGAGGCTCTCCTCGATGGCGTCCAGTTCGTCCCCGTTGACATGCTGCGCGGTGACCAGGGGCTCCAGCTTGCCGCGGAAGTCGGCCAGCAGCGTGCTCTCGATCTCGGACTGCTCGAAGGGTTCGCCGCGCAGCACGTTGCGGCAGTCGGCCAGCACCAGCTCGAAGACGAAGGCAGGCGGCAGGATGCCGCGCCGTTCGCGCTCCTCGAGCCCGGCGATCAGCTGCTCGAAGAGCTTCTTGATGCCGTTCAGGCGCGCGATGTAGTTCCAGGCGTCGTCGAAGTCACGGATGCGGTGGGTGTTGATCAGGTACGCGGGCACCTCGGCCTGCAGCCCGTGCATCTGGTTCACGGGGTAGTCGTGGAAGCGCCAGCGGTGCCCGGCGAGGTGCAGCTTCGAGCGGTACTCGAACACCCGGTACGACAAGAGCCCGTCGGGGCTCAGCTTCTCGAGGTCGAACTCGGCGCGCAGCCGCGCCAGGTCGCGCTCGATCATCTCGCACGTCTCCTGGGCGTGGCGGTCCGAGAGGTCGTCCCACTGGTCCTGGCGCTGTTCGTAGCCCAGGGTCCCGAGGCGCTGCGGGCTGCGGTCGAGCTGGGCCTGGAAGGCCTCGTCCAGGAAGCGCGCCAGGCGCTGCGACTCGGCGGCGACCTCGGCCTCGGCCGGACCCCGACGACCCAGGAGGCTGCAGGCCGAGCCCAGGGCGAGGGCCAGGGCGAGGGCCAGGGTTAAGGGCCGAAGTGGGTCGAGCTGGGTACGGGTCGTGTGCATGGGCGCAGGGTGGGGGTGATGAGCCGTTCTTTATAAGGATCAGGAGCGGGGGATCGCACCCAGCTCCCGGTGCAACGCGCGGTCCGGGTCGCTATCCTCTGCAGTGGCAGGACACAAAATTGGAAAGCTCTCCCAACTCAACCACCGTCACCGCGGGCGTACGTATCGAAGCCGCCGCGCAATATCTCCCGGCCGAGTCGGATCCCGACCGTAACCGCTACCTGTACGTCTATCGCGTGCGCATTACGAACGAGGACTCGGTTGCGGTGCGCCTCATCAAGCGCCACTGGGTGATCCTCGACGCGCACAACAAGCGCGAGGACGTGGTGGGAGAAGGCGTGGTGGGGAAGCAACCAAGACTCGAGAAGGGGGAGATGTTCGAGTACACGAGCTACTGCCCCCTGCGCACCGAGTGGGGCACGATGGAGGGCAGCTACTCCTTCGAGACCGACGCCGGTGAGATCGAGGCTGGCATCGGGCGCTTCTTCCTGGTGCCCAGCGTGGACAACGCCCTCTCACCCAAGTAGCTCGTCGCCATGAAGGCTGCCCGACTGCGCCTGGCGCTCTTCGTGGCCTTCGCCCTCGCGGCCCTGGCCCTCGAGCTCGCCCTCCCCGCCCGCGGGCCGGATTCCGTCGTGCGCCCGGACCCCTTCTTGCGCGTCGACGACGACGACGCGCGCCTCGTCGATTGAGCGCGAGCTGCGTGCCGTCGCGCCTGCTGCGCCCCGTCGACCCGGCCTCCGTCGGCTTCTTCCGCGCCGCCTTCGGCCTGATCCTGTGCCTCGAGCTCTTCGGCTTCCTGGGTCTGGGCAAGGTCGCGAGCGAGTTCGACCCCGGGCGCCTGCACTTCCCCTACCCCGGCTTCGCCTGGGTCCGTCCCTGGCCCGAACCGTGGACCTCCGCGCACTTCGCGGTCACGGGGCTGGCCGCCCTGGCCCTCGGCCTCGGCGTCGCACGCCGCCTCGCGGCCGCCGTGTTCTTCTTCGGCTTCGCCTGGATCTTCCTGCTCGACCAGGCCCTGTACCTGAACCACTTCTACCTGGTGCTGCTCTACGCGGCGCTCTTCGTCGTGGTCCCGGCCGAGCGCGGCCTCTCGCTCCACGCCCGCCGCCACGGCGAGGGCGACCTGCCCGCCTGGTGCCTGGCCGTTCTGCGCGCGCAGATGGGCCTGGTCTACCTCTACGCAGGCATCGCCAAGCTCAACCCCGACTGGCTGCGCGGCCAGCCGCCGCGCCTGTGGCTCGAGGCGCGCTCCGACTGGCCCGGGATCGGCCCGCTGCTGGCCAGCGAGCCCGCGCTCTGGCTGGTGGCCTACGGCGGCCTGGCCCTGGACCTCTGTGCCTGGCCCCTCTTGGCCTGGCGCCGCACGCGTACCCTGGCCTTCTGCCTCCTGACCCTGTTCCACGTCTCGAACGGCTACCTCTTCGGGATCGGCATCTTCCCCTGGTTCGCCCTGGCGGCCACGACCCTGTTCTTCGAGCCCGACTGGCCGCGCCGCCTCCTGCGCCGCTGGCGCGCGGCGCCGCGCGCGCCCCTCTCCGCCCCGCGCTTTCCGCGCCTCTTGCTCGCGGCCCTGGCCCTGTGGTTCGTGCTGCAGACCACGATCCCCCTGCGCCACCTCGCCTACCCGGGCAGCCCGAGCTGGAGCGAGGAGGGCCACCGCTTCGCCTGGCACATGATGCTGCGCACGAAGAGCGGCTTCGTCGTCTTCAGTGCGGAGGACCCGGCGACGGGCGAGACGCGCGTCGTGCCCCACGACGGGTTCCTGACCGAGCGCCAGGCGCGCAAGCTCCCGGGCCGGCCCGAGATGCTGGTCCACATGGCGCGCCACCTGGCCCAGCGCGAAGGCAGCCCCCGCGCCCCCGCGCGCGTGCGCGCCTACGCGATGGTCTCCCTCAACGGCCGCGAGAACGCACAGCTCGTCGACGCCGCCTGCGACCTGGCCCAGGTCGAGCTGAGCCTGCGCCCCGCGCCCTGGATCCTGCCCTTGAACGAGCCCCTGCCCTAGCAGGCTACGATGGGGCCGGCCCGCTCCTCGACCCGCCGCCACCGACGTCATGTGCCGCAACATCCGCACCCTCTTCAACTTCGCTCCCCCCGCGACGCAGGAGGAGATCCGCGCCGCCTCCCTGCAGTTCGTGCGCAAGCTCTCGGGCACGACGCGCCCCTCCCAGGCGAACGAGCAGGCCTTCGAGCGCGCCACCCGGGCCGTGGCCCGCGCCGCGACGACCCTGCTCGACGAGCTGGTCACCCAGGCGCCGCCCAAGGACCGCGAGCTCGAGGCGCAGAAGGCGCGCGAGCGGGCCCAGAAGCGCTTCGGAAAGGCCTGACCCCATGACCCGCCGCACGGTCGGAATCTTCCTGTTCGAGAACGTCGAGGTGCTCGACTTCGCGGGGCCCTTCGAGGTCTTCTCGCGCGCGCGCACCGAGCCCGGCCCGGCCTCGCGCCGCAGCGAGGACACAGCGCCCTTCGACGTCTTCACGCTGGCGCGCAGCAAGGGCCTGATCACGGCCACCGGCGGCCTGCGCGTCGAGCCGCGCTACGACTTCGACGACGCCCCGCCCATCGACGTGCTCCTGATCCCGGGCGGCTTCGGCACCCGCCCGCTG
>JAJFFA010001007.1 GCA_021776885.1 Planctomycetota bacterium | reverse complement strand
CGGGCGAGAGCGTGCTCGACCTGTGCGCCGCGCCCGGCGGCAAGACCGCGCTGCTGGCCGCCGTCGGCGGGCGCGTCGTCGCCACAGACCGCGACCCCGGGCGGCTGGCGCGGGTGCCCGCCGGCTTGACGCGCTTGGGCCTCGAAGGCGTGCGGCTCGTCGCCTGCGAGGGCACCCAGGGCCTGGCGCCCGGCGCCCAGTTCGACTGCGTGCTGGTCGATGCTCCCTGCAGCAACACTGGCGTCCTGGGCGCGCGTCCCGGGGCCCGCTGGCGCTTCGGCCCCCAGAACCAGGCGGCCCTGACCGAGCTGCAGGCGGGCCTGCTGTCCGCGGCGGCCGAGCGCGTGCGCCCCGGCGGCCGCTTGATCTGGTCGACCTGCAGCCTCGAGAACGAGGAGAACGGGCGCCAGGTGCGCGGCCTGGTCGAGGGCGGCGGCTTCAGCCTGGCCGAGGAGCTCGAGTCCCTGCCCACGTCGTCCGACGCCGAAGAGCCGGGTCCGGTCGACGGGGGCTACGCCGCGCGTCTGGTGCGCGACGCCTGAGCCGACGCGGGCGGTTACGATGGCCGCGGGACGCGCTAGCTCCGAGCGCCCCCCGCTCCCCCGTCGCCCGCCCACGCCATGTCCCGATCCCAACGTTCTGCCCGCCGCAAGTCCCCCGCCATCGACCTGGGGCCCCTCTACCTCCTGATTGGCGTCGTGGTCGTCGTCGTCGTCGGCGTCGGCGTCGCCGGCTACCAGAACGCCAAGCGCAAGGAAGACGCGGCGCAGGCGGCTGCCGTGCAGGCGGCCCAGAAAACGGAGGCCCACGCCGGCGATCCCTTCGGGGACCTGCCGGACGAGGTGCCCAAGGGAGCCGGCGCCCGCGGCGGACGCTGGAAGGAGCACTGGGACCCGGGCACCGAGCCCACGGGCATCCTCGCTTCCGACCTCTGGCAGGAGTCGCTGCGCGTTGCCGAGGGCGCCTGGCTGGCCCGCGACCAGGGCGACAAGGCGCGGCGCGACAGCCGCATGAACGAGTTCCAGACCTACGGACGCGAGGCGATCCGCATCTTCGACGAGGCGCTCAACATGAGCGCGGAGTGGGAGCAGAAGATGCTGGACGAGCACGGCGACCTCGATCCGAAGGTGCGCGAGGTCGTGCGCACCCGCGACGAGTGGTTCGAACAGACCGCCGACCTGCGCCGGCGCGTTCCGCGGTGACAGGTCCCCCCGCGGGGTCGGGCCCGCGCTGCGCTCTCGTCACGGGCGCCTCTTCGGGCATCGGCGAGGCGACCGCCCGCCTGCTCGCCCGCGAGGGCTATCGCGTGGCCCTGCTCGCTCGGCGCACGCAGGAGCTCGAGCGCGTGGCCGCGGCCCTCGAGAGCCCCGCCCGTGGCCACCTCGTCCTGCCCGCGGACCTCTCCGACCCCGACTCGATCCGCTCGGCCTGCGCCGAGCTCGGGCGCGCCTTCGGCCGCCTCGACCTCCTGGTCAACAACGCCGGCGTCGGCTACCGCGCCCGGGTCGACGAGCTCGATCCCGAGCACGTCGCGCGCGTCCTCGCCACCAACGTGACCGGTCTCCTTTTCGTCTGCCGCCACAGCCTGCCCCTGCTCCAGTCGAGCTCCCGGCCGGTGGTCGTCAACGTGGCCTCGGTCGTCGGCCGCCGCGGCATCCCCGGACAGTCGGTCTACGCGGCCAGCAAGGCGGCCGTGTGCTCGATCGGCGAGGCCCTGCGCATCGAGTGGGCCGAGCACCGGATCGCGGTCTGCACCCTCAACCCGGCCCTGACCGCCACCGGCTTCTTCGAGGCCCAGCAGAACCCGTCCGACCTGGCGCACCCCGACCTGTCCCGCGCGGCCGGCTCCCTGGACGTCGCCAGGGAGATCCTGGCCCTCGACAAGCGGCCCCGGGCCGAGCGCAACCTGCGCTGGAAGTGGCGCGTCCTCGGTGCGGCCTCGGCTCTCTTCCCGCGGCTCTCCGACCACCTGCTCGTGCGCGGACTGGGCGCCGGCTGGCGGGCACCGCGGCGCTAGCGCAGCTCGGCCAGCAGCGCGCGCCAGGCGGCGCGCTCGCGCGCCGGCCGCACGAGGGCGGCGCGGGCGCGACCCGCGCGGCGCACCTGCGCCAACCACCGGGGATCGGACTCGGCGCGGGCCAAGAGCTCGGTCAGGGCCGCCGTGTCACCCACGGGGAAGAGCCCGGGGTGGTCCGCGCCGAGGACGCCGACGTTGCCCGGGATGTTCGTGGCCAGGATCGGCACGTCCTGGGCCAGGGCCTCGCTGACGCTGCTGCTGCCGCCCTCGATGCGCGAGGTCACCACCAGGACCCGCGCGCGGGCCAGCTCGCGCCGAGCGCGACCCGCGGGCACCGGGCCGGCCCAGCGGTAGCGCTCGTTGCGCGCCTCCTCGGCCCGGGCCGCGCGCTCGAAGGCCGGCTCGAGGGCTGCACCGTGGTGCAGTACGCGCAGCCTCGACTCCGCCGGCAGGCGGCGCGCGGCACGCGCGGCGAGCAGCGGGTCCTTCACGCGGCGCAGGTGCGCGAGGACCAGGGCGTCGAAGCTGCGCACGCGCGGCGCGGGGG
>JAJFFA010001006.1 GCA_021776885.1 Planctomycetota bacterium | reverse complement strand
CTCGACCTCGACCAGCTCACTGTCCGCGGGCATGCCCATGCCGCAGGGCGGGCAGGTGTAGGGCAGCTCGGCCCGTGGCGCGCCGCCGCAGGACAGGGCCAGGGCGAGCAGCAGCGCGGGACCGGCGACCCTCACGACTTGGAGCGCTCGACGAAGTGGCCGTCGCGGGTGTCGACCTTGATGCGCTCGCCCAGCGCCAGGTAGGACGGCACCTGCACCACCATGCCGGTCTGGGTGGTGGCCGACTTGAGCTGGGCCTGGGCCGTAGCGCCCTTGATCGCGGGCTCGGTCTCGACCACCTCCAGCTCGACGGTCATGGGCAGCTGGATGCTGACCACCACGCCGTCGATCAGCATGGCCTGGATGCCCTCGATGCCGTCGACGATGAAGCCGACGCTTTCGCCCAGGTCGTCGGCGCCCAGGTCGAACTGCTCGTAGGTCTCGTCGTCCATGAAGTACCAGCGCGACCCGTCGTTGTAGAGGTAGCTGGAGTTGTGCCGCTCCAGGTCCACCTCGCCGAACTTCTCGCCGCTGCGGATCGACTCGTTGATCAGCTGGCCCGAGACCAGGTTGCGCATCTTGGTCTTGGCGATCGTGTTCGACCCCCGCGCCGTCGGCGTGCTGAAGGTCACGTCGACGATGATCATCGGCGCATCCCTGAAGACGAGGCAGACACCCTTCTTGAAATCGCTGGTCTCGATCATGGCGCGGGGATTCTAGCCTCGCTGGCGCGGGGCCGGCTGACATCGGGTGCAGAAATGCGTCCCGCGCTGGCCCACGACGATCTTGACCAGGGTGCGTCCGCAGCGCAGGCAGGGCCGGCCGTCGCGGCCGTAGACCAGGAACTGGTGCTGGTAGCTTCCGGGCTGGCCCGTCGGCGTGCGGTAGAAGCTGTCGAAGGACGAGCCCTCGCGGGCGATGGCCTCGTTCAGGGTGGCGCGGATCTCCTCGAACAGGCGCCCCGCAGCGGCCTGGGGCACGCGGTCCGAGCGCCGCAGGGGGTGCAGGCCGGAGCGGAAGAGGCTCTCGTCGACGTAGATGTTGCCCAGCCCGGCCAGGAAGGTCTGGTCCAGGAGCAGGGGCTTGAGCATGCGCTTGCGCGAGCGCAAGGCGCGCCCGAAGGAGGCCGCGTCGAGCTCGTCTCCGAGGGGCTCCGGGCCCAGGCTGGCGAAGACCGCGTCCCTGTCGGCGGCGAAGAAGAAGCGTCCGAACTTGCGCACGTCGTCGAAGTCGAGCACGCCGCGGTCCAGGCTCAGGCGCACGCGCAGGTGCGAGCTCTCGGCCGCCCGCGCAGGCGCCACGAAGAGCCGCCCCGACATGCGCAGGTGGACGACCAGGTAGCCCGCCGGGCGGCGGCCGCGCTCGAGGTCGAAGACGAGGTACTTCGCCCGCCGCCCCGCCGTCGTGATGCGCGCGCCGACGAGCCCCTCGCGCAGGGCGTGCTCGGACTGCCCCCCCAGGGTGCGCGGCCAGCGCACGTCGACGCCGCGGATGCGCCGGCCGACCAGGTCGGGCTCGAGCAAGCGCGCGGTGGTCTCGACTTCGGGCAGCTCGGGCACCCTACTCCTCGACCCAGGGCTCGCCGTTGCCGACGTCGGTCATGAACTCGATCGCGACCCACAGGGCCATCCCGCGCGGCAGGAAGGCGTAGCTGAAGGCCACGACCAGCAGCATGCCGACGGGGATCGCCGTCCAGGGCCCCCAGTCCGTCAGGAAGAACAGGACCAGGACCAGGGCTGCCGCGAACAGCTCGGTCACCACCGCGGTCAGGTACATCTGCCCCGTCATCGCCCCGTCTTCGCGGCGATAGACGAGCCCGCAGTCCGAACAGCTGTGGGTCAGCCGGAAGTGCGAGGCGAAGAGCGTGCCCTCGCCACAGCGCGGACAGCGCCCGCGCCAGGCGCGGGCGACGAAGGTCTTCCAGTCGCGGTTGTCGGGGGCGGCGCGGTCCATCCCCGCAGTCTAACGCAAGGAGCCCGGCGGCCGTCGCGCGTCAGACGCTGTGGCTGACGCCCAGGAGCCCGTAGAGGCGGTTCTTGATCTGCCCGTACTCCGGGCTGCCCAGGTCGCGGGGGTGCTCGAGATCGACCGGGACGATGTCGGCGATCTTGCCCGGGCGTTCGCTGAAGACGACCACACGCTCGGCCAGCTGGATCGACTCGTCGACATCGTGCGTGACGAACAGGATCGTCACCTTGCGCGACTTCCAGATGCGGATCAGCTCGGAGCGCATGCTCAGGCGGGTCAGGGAGTCGAGGGCCCCGAAGGGCTCGTCCATGTAGAGCACGTCCGGGGACACCGCCAGGGCGCGGGCCACCTCGACGCGCTGCTTCATGCCGCCCGAGAGCTCCATGGGGTAGGTGCGCTCGAAGCCCGAGAGGCCGACCATCTCGATGGTCTCGCCGACGATGCGGTGCTGCTCTGAGCTCGACAGGTGGCGCAGCCCCAGGGCGACGTTGTCCCAGACCGAGGCCCAGGGGAAGATGCCGTACTCCTGGAAGACGAAGACGCGCCGCGCATCGGGTCCCTGCACCGGCTCGCCATCGATGCGCACCGTCCCGCGGGTCGGGGCCTCGAAGCCCCCGGCGATGTTGAGCAGGGTCGACTTGCCGCAGCCCGAGGGCCCCAGCAGGCAGACGAACTCGCCCTCGCCGACCGAGAGGTCGACGTCCTGCAGCACCGCGAGCGGCGCCCCGTCCTTCTCGAAGTCCTTGGAGACCCCCTCGAATACGACCTTGGGCCTACTCATCGGTTCTCGTACCCCCAGCGCACCTCGTCGAAGCGCTCCAGTTTGCGGATCAAGACGTCGAGCACGATGCCGATCGCCCCGATCACGAACATGGTGGCCACGATCAGGTCGTAGCGCGCGCCCGCGTTGCGTGCGTCCATGATCAGGTAGCCCAGCCCCGAGTCCATGCCGACCATCTCGGCGGCCACGACCACGAGCCAGGCGACGCCCAGGGCGATGCGCAGGCTGGTGATGATCTGCGGCATCGCGGCGGGCAGGAGGACGCGCCGGAAGAGGTCCAGGCCGCGCACCCCGAAGTTGCGCGCTGAGCGCTGGTGCACCAGGGAAATGCCGCGCACGGCCGCCATGGTGCCGACGGTGATCGGAAAGAAGGACGCGACGAAGATCAGGAAGATGCCCGCGCCGTCACCGATCCCGAACCAGTAGATCGCGAGGGGGATCCAGGCGATGGGCGAGATCGGGCGCAGGCCCTGGATGGTCGGGTTGACGGCCACGGACACGCGGTTCGACCAGCCCACGACGAGACCCAGGGGGATGCCCACCCCGGCGGCGAGCAGGAAGCCCCAGGTGACCCGGAACAGGCTGGCGACGATGTCTCCCCACAGCCGCTGGCTCTCCACCAGCTCGACAAAGCCGTACAGGGTGTCGAGGGGCGTGGGCATGATCTCGTCGCCCTTGACCCCGCAGGCCAGCCACCAGAGGGCCGTCAAGAGCAGGCCGAACGCGACCGGGGACAGGACCTTCATCGGATCTCCTCCCCGGCGCTGGGCAAGCGCTCCAGGTTCCAGTCGAGGCCCTCGAGGCTGCGCACGAAGGAGTCGTCCGCGTACTCCTCGAACTCGACCCGGCGGCTGAGGATGCCCATCTCGACGGCCAGCTCCATGATCTCGTCGAAGTCCTCGCGCAGGGGTGCGAGCTGGGTGTAGCGCACCCGGTCCGGCGGCTTGGAGAGCACGAACTTCAACAGCTCGGGGTCCTGGAAGTAGTAGTGCTTGGCCGCGACCTCGGCGGCGT
>JAJFFA010001005.1 GCA_021776885.1 Planctomycetota bacterium | reverse complement strand
ACGCCGCCGAGGTCAGCGGGGACGAGGCGCGCGTGCCCGTGCGCGCGGTCGACCGCGGCACCGAGCGCGCGATGCAACTCTGCCTGCGACGCGAGGGCCGCACGTGGGGCATCCATGCCGTGTCCGTCACCCTGGGTGAGGCCGAGCTGCCGATCAGCTTCGAGGGCCGCGACGACTTCGCCTCGGCCCTGGGCGAGTCGATCGCGAACGGGATGTCCGAGGCCTTCGCCGACGCGGCGGCCGAGTGGCAGGCGGGTGGCTCGCAGGAGGAGATCGATGCCCAGCGCGCCCTCTATCGCGAGCTGTGCTCCGTCGACGACGAGGCCTTCGAGGCGTCCTGGCAGGTCGATGTCATGGGACGCGTCCAGGCCAGCACGTTCCTGCGCGAGGTGCTCGCCGGGACCGGTCTCGAGCTCGAGCTCGGCGCCCACGCCTCACGCGTGGCCAGAGAGATCCGGCTCGACCTGCGCGGGATCTCGCGGGCGGAGGCGGTCGAGCGCATCGCTGCCGAGATCGACCTGGTGCCGGTCTATCCCGACCCGAACATGGGCTGGGGACAGTCGCACGAGGGCGTGCTCTCGTTCCGCTCCGGGCCGCGCGAGCTGCCCGTGGCCTTCGCCGGGCCCTGGATGCTCGAGGTCATCGAGCTGGTCGAGAACGCACCCCACACCACCGGCTCGATCTCCCTCGTGCAGCGCGCCCTCGGCGTGCACCCGGCCAGCCTGGCGGCCAACGCGGGCGGCGGTGAGGTCTTCGCCATCGACTCCCTGCGCGGCGCGGATGGACGCGAGCTGCTCGCCGATCCGGGGCTGACCTTCTGGGGCTCCCTGGATGTCGAGTACGGCTCCCTCGTGGCGCGCACACAGCTCGAGCTGGTCGGCCTCCTGCGCGGCGTGGAGGAGATCGCGACCCTCGAGGCGCGGCTCGCCCTCGTCACCCCCGAGGACGTGGCCGAGGTACGCTTCGACCCTGCGCAGGTGGGCGAGGCGACCGAGGGCGAGTGGAACGTGAAGCTGAAGAGCGTCGGCAGCAACTCGAGCTTCGAGCTGCGCGCGATCCGCGGGCTGACCGCCGGCGTGGGGGCGGCCTTCGCCCCCGACAAGCGCGCCGGGGGCGCCCTCGGAATCCTCAGCTCGGGGGTCTACGAGATGGGCGACTACGCCACCGCCGACCTGATGCTCCCGGAGCGCCCGGGTGCCGTCGCGCTCAAGGCCTTCCGCTCGAAGCGGCGCGAGGTCAGCCTTAGACTGGAGCCCGTGCTCTTGAAGCGCTTCGCCGAGCAGCCGGAGCGCCTGGCCTCCCTCGAGTTCGAGGGGCAGACGCCCCTGGACATCGAGTTCCTGCGCTTCGTCGACCGCAGCGACCCGGACTTCCCGAAGGTCGAGGTGCGTATCGAGAGCCGCGCCAACAAGGACGCGGTCTCGGCACAGGTCAGCTTCGAGTACCTGGGCCCGACGGGCCAGGTGCTGGAGGACTTCCCGCACACCCTGACGGGCGACTTCTCCTTCGCAGGCGCGGCTCCCCTCGTCTCGGCCGGGTCCGCCGAGACCCAGGAGCTGGTGGCCTTCTTCATGCCGGTCGAGACGCGCTCGATCTACCTGCGCCTGGAGAGCGTCGAGTTCGTGGACGGCACGAGCTGGGAGCGCCCCGGGCGCTGAAGGCGCTGCTAGACTGGCGGCACCCATGCTGCTGCCTAGCCCCATCGCCGCCCTGCTCCTGACCCTCGCCGCCGGCTCCGGCGACGAGCGCGCCGCCGTCGACTTCGCGCGCGAGGTGCGGCCGCTGCTCGCCGAGCGCTGCTTCACCTGCCACGGTCCCGACGACGCCACGCGCGAGGCCGGCCTGCGCCTCGACGCCCACGCCGCGGCGACGGAGGATCGGGGTGGCTACGCCGCCATCGTTCCCGGGGATTCCGGCGCGAGCGAGCTCGTGTACCGCATCAGCAGCGAGGCCGACCCCATGCCGCCCGACGGCGTGGGCGAGCCCCTGAGCGCGGAGGAGATCGACGTCCTGCGGCGCTGGATCGACGAGGGCGCCAGCTGGAAGCAGCACTGGTCCTACGTCGCCCCCGAGCGTCCCTCGGTCCCCGCAACGAAGGATGCGGCCTGGCCGCGCATCGACCTCGACCACTTCATCCTCGAGCGCCTCGAGGCCGAGGGGCTTGCGCCCTCGCCCGAGGCGGCGCCCGAGGCCCTCGCGCGCCGCGCCAGCCTCGACGTCACCGGCCTGCCCCCGACCCTCGAGGACCTCGACGCTTTCCTCGCGGCCTGGGACCAGGATCCCGACGCGGCCTACGCCGCCTACGTCGAGCGCCTCTTGCACTCGGACGCCCGGGCCGAAGAGCACACGCGGCGCTGGCTCGACGCCGTGCGCTACGCGGACACCCACGGCCTGCACCTCGACAACGAGCGCAGCCTGTGGCCCTACCGCGACTGGGTCATCCGCGCCTTCGCGGACAACAAGCCCTTCGATGAGTTCACGCTCGAGCAGCTGGCGGGTGACTTGCTGCCCGAGCCCAGCCTCGACCAGCGCATCGCCACCGGGTACCTGCGCTGCAACCCCTCGTCGGCAGAGGGCGGCATGATCGCGACGGAGTACCTCGCGCTCTACGCGATGGACCGCCTGAGCACCACGTCGACCCTGTGGCTGGGCTCGACGGTGGCCTGTGCCCAGTGCCACGACCACAAGTTCGACCCGGTCTCGCAGAAGGACTTCTACCGCTTCAAAGCCTTCTTCGACGGGCTCGCGGATGGCGCGTCGGACGGCAACGCGATCGCTCCTCCGCCCGCGATCCCCGCTCCGGATGCGCAGCAGCGCGTGGTCCTCAAAGACCTCGATCAGCGCGTCGACGGCCTGCGCGCGACCCTGGACGCGCCGGACCCGGAGCTGGATGCGAAGCAGGTGACCTGGGAGCGGGAGCGGGGCGCGCAGTACGCCGCGCGCTGGCATGACCTGGCGCCCCTGTCGGTGACCTCGCGCGGCGGGGCCGAGGCGCGTCTCGAGCCGGACGGCTCGATCCGCTTCGTGGGCGAGAGCCCGGACCAGGACGTGATCGAGGTCGTGGCCCAGACGGACCTGCGCGGCATCAGCGGGGTGCTGGTCGAGGCCCTGGCCGACGAGGACCTGCCCGGAGGCGGGCCGGGGCGCGGCGACAACGGCAACTTCGTGCTCTCGAGCATCGAGCTCGAGTACGCGCCCTCGGGCCGCGACGCGGCCTTCGTGTCCGTGCCCCTGGTGCTGGGGATCGCCGACCACAGCCAGCCCACGTACCGCGTCGAGCACGCCCTCGACGGCGACCCGTCCACGGGCTGGGGCGTGGTCACCGATCTCGGCCGGGACCACCGCGCGCTCTTCGTGCCCGCCTTCCCGATCCATCCCGCCCCGGGCGAAACGGGCGAAACGAGCGAAACGGGCGGCAGGGGCGGCACGGGCGAGGCGTCCGGCACCGTCGTGCGCGTGCGCCTGGGCTTCGAGTCGCCGCACCAGCGCCACGTCATCGGTCGCCTGCGCCTCTCCCTCTCGGCCGGCCCGCCGCTGCACCCGGTCGAGCTCTCGGACTGGTCGGTCAGTGGTCCCTACCCCGCCGACAGCGGCAAGCAGGCGTTCGCGACGGCCTACGCACCCGAGGCGCTGGCGGAGCTCGACGCCACCCTGCGCACACCCGACGGCGCCGCGCGCTTCTGGACCCCGCGTCCGGACTACGTCGACGAGGAGACCCACCTGCTCAGCGGCGGCGTGTGTGCCACCTATCTGCAGCGCAGCCTGCGCGTGACCTCGGCGCGGCGCATGACCTTCGCGGTCGATAGTGACGACGCCGTCCAGGTCTGGCTTAACGGCGAGGTCGTGCTCGAGCGCGACGTCCAGCGCCCGATCGAGACCGGCTTCGACCGCTTCAGCGTCCAGCTCCCGGCGGGGGAGAGCCGGCTCCTGGTCAAGGTCGTCAACTACGGCGGCGGCTACGCCTTCCGCTTCCGCACCTACGGCGAGGACCCTGACCCCGTCCCCCTGCAGCTGGCCCGGGCCCTGGTCCTGCCCCGGGACGAGCGCTCCGACGCGGCCCTCGAGCTCCTGCGGCGCCGCTTCCGCAGCGAGCGCTCCCCCGAGTGGCGCGCCCTCGCCGGCGAGGTCGATGCCCTCGAGGCCGAGCGCGAGGACCTGGTCGCGGGCTTCGCGCGTACCCTCGTGGCCGAGGAGCTGGCCGAGCCGCGCCCGACCTTCGTGCTCGAGCGGGGCAGCTACGACCGGCCCGCCGAGCGCGTCGAGCCGGGCGTGCCGCCCATGCTCCCGCCCCTACCCGCCAGCGAGGGTCGCCCGACGCGTCTCGACCTGGCGCGCTGGCTGGTCGCGCCCGAGAATCCGCTCACGGCCCGGGTCGTCGTCAACCGCATCTGGCAGCAGCACTTCGGCACCGGGCTGGTCGAGACGCCGGAGGACTTCGGCTCGCGCGGCGCCTGGCCCAGCCATCCCGAGCTGCTCGACTACCTCGCCACGGAGTTCGTGGCCCTGGGTTGGGACCTGCGCGCGCTCGAGCGCCAGATCCTGCTCTCCTCCACCTATCGCCAGTCGGCGCACATGCGTCCCGAGCTGCTGACCCGCGATCCGGCCAACCGCCTGCTGGCCCGCGGCCCGCGCCTGCGCCTCGACGCGGGCACGATCCGCGACCAGGCCCTGGCCCTCTCCGGGCTGCTGGTGCCCCGCGTCGGCGGGCCCCCCGTGCGTCCCTACCAGCCCCAGGGCGTGTGGTACGCGGTGGCCTACACCTCGAGCAACACGGCGCGCTTCATGCGCGACGAGGGCGACGCCCTCTGGCGCCGCAGCCTGTACACCTTCTGGAAGCGCACGGCACCGCCGCCGGCTCTGGCGCTCTTCGACGCGCCCTCGCGCGACACGGCCTGCGTCCAGCGAGCGCGCACCAACACGCCGCTGCAGGCCCTGGCCCTCTTGAACGACGAGCAGATGGTCGAGGCGGCGCGCGCCTTCGCCCAGCGCATCCTGCGCCTGGGCGGGACGGACAGGGTGCAGCGCGCGACCTTCGCGTTCCGCAGCGCGACGTCGCGCCTGCCGTCGCCGGCGGAGCGGGCGGTGCTCGAGTCCCTCGCCGCCGCGCAGCTCGAGCGCTACCGGGCCGATCCCGAGGCGGCGGCGGCCTTGATCGGCGTGGGCGCCTCGCTGCCGGACGCGGGACTCGACCCGGCGGAGCTGGCGGCCTGGACGGTGGTGGCGAGCACGATCCTGAACCACGACGAGACGATCACCCGTGGCTGACCCTGACCTGCCGCCCAGCGCGCACCCCGCCGTTCAGCGGCGCTTGCACCTGACGCGCCGCGCCCTGCTCGGGCGTGGTGCCGCGGGCATCGGCACGGCGGCCCTGGCCTCGCTGCTCTCGCCGCGGCTCCTGGCCAGCGAGGCCGGCCGCCTGGCGCCCAAGGCCAAGCG
>JAJFFA010001004.1 GCA_021776885.1 Planctomycetota bacterium | reverse complement strand
TGCGAGGATACTCACATCCTTCCGCCTGACACTCTTCGACGACATCAACGGGAACTCTATGTTGGATGAGGGAGATCGCGAGCTCGGCCATTCCTTCGGTCAGACGGACCGTCCTTCGAGATTCATCGAGGTCAGCGGCGTGAAGCTTCCGCCGGGGACAGACTCAAGTCGAGCCAAGTGGCTCGCCGAAGTCGGCACGATTCACGGCGAACAGAAGTCCGTGCTTCAGTTCTAGCTCAGTCGGATCCGCGTAGAGGATGCGGTCCAAGCCGCTCCACACGACCGCTACAGCACGCAGAACAGCACCAGCCAGATCGCACCGATGAAGTGCCAGTACACGCCGCACAGGCGGACCGTGGTGGGACTGATTCGCGGGGAGCTCGAGTTTCGCACTCGAAGTAGGAGCGTGGTGACGTAGGCCAGGCCGGCGAGTACGTGCGTGCCGTGCAAACCCGTCAGGGTGTAGAACATGGCGCCGTAGCCGTTGGTGGAAGGGAGCAGTCCGCTGGTGTGCATCGCGTGCCAGACTTGGACCTGGGCCAGCAAGAACAGGATTCCGAACAGGAGAGTCGCCGAGAGCCAGAGCATGACGCCGGACTCCTCACGAGTTCGGACGGCTTTCGCGACGCACAAGGAGGACGCGATCAGCATGCCGGTCGAGACCCAGAGTCCCGCGGGGGCGGTCGCGAGTTGGGCGGGCGGCCAGTCTTCGGACCAATAGGCGAGGGAGAAGTAGGCGCCGAGGAAGACGAGGAACAGGGAACCGATGGCGGCCAATCCGAGACCGAGGCCGAATTCGGCCACGTGCTGGCCGTGCCGCTTGCGGCTCTCGCCGAAGCCCTCGCCCGGCTCCTCGTCGTCGTCTCCGCCGCCGCCCCCGAAGTCATCCCAATTGATCGGCGGGAAGTCGCCGCCGACGCCGCGCTTCTCGGGGCGCTTGCCCGAGGGGCGATCGAGGATGAGGGCGCCGCTTCCACTGGAGGAGCCGATTTCGGAGGCAAAAGTCATGACCAACATCAATTCTATCCCGGTCTGGCGGATTGGTTTTCGGGTTCGTACTCACTCTCAATTCGAGCCCCACTGAAGTCCCAGGAGCCGTTGGACGATGGGGTAGCAGGCAGTCCCTGGACGAAAAATGGCCCAGCTTCCGCTGCGGGCCCTTGCTCCATGCAGTCCGGGGGCTAGTCTGTGGACTGGTACGTCACAGGACGACCTGATCGCACCCGAGGCATCCGAGCCCTCTTGCTCCTACCTATATATGGCCGATTCCGCTCTCCAAGAAACCGCTGAGGCCGCCGGCATCTTTGCCGTCGACCCTGAGCTGTGCATCGCCTGCGACGCCTGCTGTCAGGACTTCCCCGAGATCTTCTACATGGGTGACGATGCGAAGGCGCACACCCTCGAAGCTCAGGAAGCTGACAAGTACAACGCGCGCACCGTCGTCGACGTCTGTCCGACGGACGCCATTGGCTTCTCGGGCGAGCTTCCGGAAGCGGAAGATTTGGGCGCCCTCGAAGAGGTACCCGGCTGGGAACTCGAGTGGTCCACCTGGCGCGGTGTCGAAGAGAACAAGCTCGAACGCGATCGCCGCTATGGCCGCGACTACACGGTCGAAGAAGCCAAGGGCTACTACCGCGTCGAACTCAACTTCCCCACCGTGGTTCCCGCGGTTCGTGATCGCTTCCGCTATGGATTGAGCGAGGTGATGCCGGAGTACGGCGCGCACGCTTACATGAACGGTCAGACCCTGTCCGTCACCGGCTGGGTCAAGGAGCCGAAGATGCGCGCGCTGACGCACACTTCGAGTTCGTTCCCGGGCCAGTTCACGACCTCGTGGGACTTCGAAGGCGACTTCGTCGGCATGGAGCATCGCTTTGATGCGCACGGCAAGATGACCGTCATGTTGTTCACCGACCAGAAGGTCATGGACGACTGGCAGTGGAAGGCGCACTTCATCACGGACGCGTGCACGGCGTGCACGATCTGCGAGCGCGTTTGCCCGACCAACGCGATCACTGGCGGCGAGCGCTTCTACATCGACCCCGACCTGTGCATCAACTGCTCGGTCTGCGGTGTGTACTGCCCCTTCGACGCGATCGACGACAGCGAGGAGTCGCTGGTCCAGAAGATCAAGCCCAAGCAGGTGCCCAAGGCCCTGGTCCACGAGGAGCTCTGCACCGGCTGCGAGTTCTGCGTCGACGTATGCCCCTTCGAGGCCCTCGAGATGAAGGCCCTCGAGGACGACAGCCTCTACTCCATGCCCCAGACCAGCCAGATCGCCTACGTGATCGAGAAGAACTGCGTCTCCTGCAAGCTGTGCGAGCAGGTCTGCATCAAGGACGCGATCGAGGTGCCGCGGGCGCACCAGTTCTCCGACATCGGCATGTCCTTCATGAGCTACCTGGAAGACGACCACTAGGCCGCGGCAGAGCACCAAGACGACTCCGGGGCAGCCGGGCGGACCTCCGCTCGGCTGCCCCGATCTGCTTCTGGCGGGTTTACGGCCCCGTCCTGACTTGTTACACGGACGCCCAAGCGGCGCTCCGGTTGGGTCCGAGGCGTGGTCCTACCGCCTTCTCCCATCGTTTCAGCAAGCAGAAGAGGTTCCCTCCAAAAATGGGTATCGTCAAAGAGTTCAAGGAATTCGCAGTCAAGGGCAACGCCGTCGACATGGCCGTCGGCATCATCGTCGGGGCCGCCTTCGGCGGTGTCGTGCAGTCCCTCGTCAAGGACGTGATCATGCCGCCCATCGGCAAGCTCACCGGTGGCGTCGACTTCTCGGACCTGGTCGTGGTCCTCAGCGAGAAGACCGCTGACGCCGACGCCGTCACCCTCAACTACGGCGTGTTCATCAACGCGCTGATCAACTTCATGATCGTGGCCTTCGCCGTGTTCATGCTCGTCAAGGGCATCAACACCCTGAAGCGCAAGGAAGAGGAGAAGCCCAAGGCCCCGGCCAAGCCGGCCGAGGACATCGTGCTCCTGACCGAGATCCGCGACGCGCTGAAGAAGGCGTAGCGCCTCGGCCGGCGGTACGGAACCAGGTCTATCGCCGCCGCGTCCGCGGCGGCGATAAACCTGGTTCCGTACCGCCGATTCAGCGGGGCTACTCGCCCGCGTCCAGCCCCGCCCCCAGGCTACGCCCGGCCACCCCGGGCTCGCCGTCCGAGCCGTCGCGGCCCTTGACCCGCCCGCGACCCAGCAGCGTGGCGGGCACGACCGTCCCGCGGCCGTACTTGCGCCGCAGCTTGTCCAGGCTCGCCGTGGCCGCGCTGAGCTTCTTGTTCGACTCGAGCCAGGCCTGGCGCTCGCTGGGCTCCGGCCCCGCGCCGAAGAGCTGCCCCTGGGCCGGGCCGCGCACGTCCTCGAGGCGGCTGACCTGCACCCCGAGCAGGCGCAAGGGGCGCAGCTCGATCTTGCCCAGCAGCTCGCTCGCCACACGGAACAGGCGCGGCCCGAGGTTCGTCGCGCTGTCCAGCGTGCGCGTGCGCGTCACCGTCTTGAAGTCGGAGAAGCGTGCCTTGAGCGTCACCGTCTTCCCGCGCAGACCCTTGTCGCGCAGGGTGAAGGCCACCTCCTCGCAGAACGAGAGCAGGAAGGTGCGCAGCTCGTCGCGGCTCTGGATGTCCTCCGCGAAGGTGCGCTCCATGCCGTGGGACTTCTCCGTGCGGTTGGGCGTGACGCGGCGCGGGTCGAGGCCGTGGGCCAGGTCGTGGATCCAGAGGCCCGAGGACCCGAAGCGCTTGGCCACCTCCAGTCGATCCAGGGCCGCCAGGTCACGCACCAGGGTCACCCCCATCGCCTCGAGGCGCTTGGCCGTGCGCGGGCCGACGCCGAAGATCTTGGACACGGGCAGGGGGTCGAGCACGGCGCGCTCCTCGCCGTGCTGGATCACGCGGAAGCCGTCCGGCTTGTCGAGGTCGCTGGCCAGCTTGGCCAGGAACTTGGTCGGCGCCACGCCCACCGAGGCCACCAGGCGCGTCTCGCGCAGGATGTCGCGCCGCACCAGGCGACCGATCTCCACCGCGTCGCCAAAAAGGCGCTCCGAGCCCGAGACGTCGAGGAAGGCCTCGTCGAGGGAGAGCGGCTCGACCACCGGCGTGTAGCGCCGGAAGATCTCCATCACGCGCCGGCTGGCCTCCGTGTAGCGCTCGAAGTCGGGCGGCAGGAGCACCAGCTCGGGGCACAGGCGCTGGGCCTGGGCCGTGGGCATGGCCGAGTGCACGCCGAAGGCGCGCGCCTCGTAGCTGGCGGCCGAGATCACCCCGCGCCCCGTGGCCGGCCCCCCCACCGCCACCGGCAGCCCGGCCAGGGACGGGTTGTCGCGCACCTCCACGGACGCGTAGAAGGCGTCCATGTCGACGTGGAGGATCGTGAGCGGGGGAGCGGCGCCGGACATGCTGGCTGCCCAGGATACCCGAGGCACGGCCGCTGGCACGCCGAGGGCACCTGGGCGTACACTCAGCGGCTTCGCCATGCGCTTCCAGCACGTCGCACTCCCCGCCTTCGGCTACGCCCTGCCCGACGAATGCGTCTCCTCCGACGCCCTCGAGGAGCGCATCGGAGCCGTCTATGAGCGCCTGAACCTGTCCGTGGGGCGGCTCGAGCTGATGAGCGGGATCCGCGAGCGGCGCTTCTGGCCCCCGGGGACGCGCCCCAGCGACGTGGCGGCGCGGGCCGGCGCCCAGGCCCTGGAGCGCTCGGGGCTCGAGCGCTCGCAGCTCGGCTGCCTGGTTTTCGCGTCGGTCTGTCGCGACTTCCTGGAGCCCGCCAGCGCCTCGGTCGTGCACCACCGCCTGGAGTTGCCGGAAACCTGCGAGGCCTTCGACCTCTCCAACGCCTGCCTGGGCTTCGCCAGCGCCATGGCCCTGGTCGCCGGTCGCATCGAGCGCGGCGAGATCACCGCCGGACTGGTGGTGGCGGGGGAGGACGGCCGGCCTTTGGTCGAGGAGACCCTGCGCGCCCTGGGCGCCGAGGGCGTCGGTCGCCCCGAGATCAAGCGCGCCTACGCCTCCCTGACCATCGGCTCCGGCGCCGCCGCCCTGGTCCTCGCCCGTCGCGACGCCTTCCCCGAAGCGCGGCGCCTGCTCGGCGCGACCAGCCTGGCCGACACGGCGCACCACGCCCTGTGCTCGGGCGACGTCTCCGCCGGCGGCGGCGGGCCCTTGATGGAGACCGACTCCGAGGCCCTGCTGCAGGCGGGCAACGCCCTCGCCGCGCGCACCTTCGAGCGCTTCCTCGCCGAACAAGAGTGGACCCGTGGGTCGATCGACAAGATCGTCACGCACCAGGTCGGCGCCGCCCACCGGCGGCTGCTCTTCGAGACCCTGGCCCTCGACCCCGCGCGGGACTACCCCACCGTCTCCAGCCTCGGCAACATCGGCTCCGTCTCCCTGCCGATCTCCTTCGCCTTGGCGCAAGAGGCGGACTTCTTCGCGCCGGGCGACCGCATCGCCATGCTCGGCATCGGCAGCGGCCTGCAGAGCGCGATGCTCGCCGTCGCTTGACCCCGAAGGACGTCCCATGACCCCGACCGATCTGCTGCCCTGCGTCGAGCTCGAGCCTGTCGGCGAGGCGCGCGCCTGCGTCCTCTGGCTCCACGGCCTGGGCGCCGACGGCCACGACTTCGAGCCCGTCGCGCCGCTGCTCGGCATGCAGCCCGAGCACGGCGTGCGCTTCGTCTTCCCCCACGCCCCGAAGATCCCCGTCACGATCAACGGCGGCATGGTCATGCCGGCCTGGTATGACATCACCGGCATGGGCCCGGGCTCGAAGGGGGACGAGCCGGGCGTGCGGCGCAGCGCGCGCCAGCTCGCGGACCTGATCGCGCGCGAAGTCGAGCGCGGTATCCCGACCGAGCGCATCGTCCTGGCGGGCTTCTCCCAGGGCGGGGTGATCGCCCTCTTCCAGGGCCTGCGCCACCCCGAACGCCTGGCCGGGATCATGGCGCTCTCGACCTACATGCCCGTCGACGGCGAGCTCGACACGGAGCGCAGTGACGCCAACGCCGGGATCCCGATCCTGCAGGCCCACGGCAGCCTCGACCCGATGGTCCCCTACGAAGCCGGAATCGCGGCACGCGACCGGGTCCAGGGGCTGGGTCACCGGGTCGAGTGGCACGAGTACCCCATGGGCCACCAGGTCTGCCCGGAGGAGCTCGACGCCATCGGGGTCTGGCTGCGCGGCGTGCTGCCCCCGGCCTGAGCCGGATTCGTCCCGGGGCCCTGGACGCCGCCCTCCGGCGCGGTTACACCTTCGTCTCACCGATTTCAGGAAAATCTGAAATCATGGGGACCGACGCCGCGGATAGGGCGCTGCCATGAGCTCCGAGACCGAAATCACCCCCGCACAGAGCCCCGGCCCCGCCGCCCAGGACGCGACCCCCGCCCTCGCCTTCGAGGGTCTCGACGATCCCCTGCGCGAGCAGCTCCCGACCTTCGAGGTCTTCTTCAAGACCTTCGGCTTCAAGCGCATCCACGGGCGCGTCTGGGGCCTCCTGGTCCTGGCCGGGCAGCCCCTCTCCAGCAAGGAGATCACCGCCGAGCTGGGCATCTCCCAGGGCGCCACCAGCACCACCCTGAACGAGCTGGCGGAGTGGGGTGCGATCGTCTCCTCCTTCGACACCGCGCGCCGCTGCCACGTGCACAGTCCGGTGGGCAACACCCTCTCGATCGTCGCCACGGTCCTGCGGCGCCGCGAGCAGGTGGTCTTCGGGCAGTTCAAGCAGGGCGCCGAGCGCACCCTCGCCTACGTCCAGGAGCGCTACGGCAAGCGCGACCCGCGCGCCCTGACCCTGCGCTCGATCGTGTCGTCCTGCGAGATCGCCGAGGCGGTCATGCAGCTCGTCTTCTCGTCGGTCTCGTCGGCCCTCGGCGACCCCCAGAGCCTCCTGTCCAAGGCCGTGAACACCGCGCTGCGCGTCGGCCTGACCGTTCCCGGCAAGCTCTTCCCCCCCACCTTGGCCAAGGAGGTCAAGGAGAATGAGAACGAGGAGGACCCGGGCGATGCCTGACCTCCCGCGCGTCGTGATCACCGGCGTGGGGCTCACCAGCCCCAACGGCGACAGCCTGAGCGAGTACCGCGCCAACCTCCTGGCGGGGGTGTCGGGGGTCGAGCCGTACTCGATCCGGCACGTGGGCGAGACCTTCGCGGGCGTCTGCCACTTCGACACCGGCAAGCACCAGAAGCGCAAGGAGCTGCGCCGCGGGACCCGCGCCGGCTCGATCTCCGTCTACTGCGCGCGCGAGGCCCTGGCCGACGCGAACATCGAGCTCGGGGAGCGCGACCTGGCGCGCATCGGCGTCTACGTCGGCACCACCGAGCACGGCAACGTCGAGACCGAAAACCAGATCCACGAGGTCAGCCAGTACGGCTTCGACCTGTCGTTCTGGTCGCACCACCACAACCCGCGCACGGTGGCGAACAACCCCGCCGGCGAGATCACCCTCAACACGGGCATCACCGGCCCGGCCTACGCCCTGGGCGGGGCCTGCGCCGGGGGCAACCTGGGGCTGATCCAGGGCGTCCAGATGCTGCAGCTGGGCGAGGTCGACCTGGCCCTGGCGGGCGGTGTCTCGGAGAGCATCCACACCTTCGGCATCTTCGCCAGCTTCCGCGCCCAAGGCGCCCTGGCCGAGCACGCCGACGCGACCCGCGCCTCGCGCCCCTTCGACCAGGAGCGCAACGGGATCGTGGTCAGCGAGGGCGGCTGCCTGTTCGCCCTCGAGCGCCTGGACGACGCCCGCGCCCGGGGCGCAAGGATCTACGCCGAGGTCGTTGGACACCACGTCAACTCGGACGCGAACGACTTCGTGCTGCCCCTGCCCGAGCGCCAGAACGAGTGCATGCGCGCCGCCCTCGGCCGCGCCGGCCTGGCCCCCGAGGACATCGACATCGTCAGCACCCACGCCACCTCGACGCCCCAGGGGGACGTCCAGGAGTGCGAGGCCGTGTCCGCGGTGTTCGGTGACTCGACCTCGACCTGGATCAACAACACGAAGAGCTACATCGGCCACTGCATGGGCGCCGCCGGGTCCCTGGAGCTCGCCGGCAACCTGCCCTCCCTGGTCGACCGCGTGGTGCACCCCACGATCAACGTCGACCAGCTCGACCCGCGCTGCGCCCTGCGTGGCCTGGTCCTGAACCAACCGCGCGAGGTGCCTCGCGTGGACACCATCCTGAACCTCTCCTTCGGCATGCTCGGCATCAACTCCGCGGTGGTCGTCCGCCGCGTCGATGCCTAGCGCCCTTCATCCACGCACCTGCCATGACCCGAGACGAGATCATCGCCGCCGTCCGCGACATCATCCATACCATTGCGCCCGACGAGGACCTGTCGAACCTCAACTCCCAGGAGCGCCTGCGCGACCAGATCGAGCTGGACTCGATGGATTTCCTCGACATCGTCATGGAGCTGCGCAAGCGCTACGGCGTGCACGTGCCCGAGGAGGACTACAAGGAGCTCAGCACCCTCGACGGTTGTGCCGACTACCTGGCGCCGCACATGGCCGACAAGGAACTCAAGCTCTCGGTCTGAGGGGACTCCGCCCCCGCCCCATGACGGCCAGCCCCGAACGCTTCGACACCCTGATCATAGGGGCTGGCATGAGCGGCCTTGCGGCGGGGATCCGCCTCGCGCTCTTCGACCAGCGCGTGGCGATCGTCGAGAAGCACTCGCTCTGGGGCGGACTGAACTCGTTCTACAAGCTGGGCGGCCGGCGCCTCGACGTCGGCCTGCACGCCCTGACGAACTTCATGGCGCCGGGCACCCCGGGGGCCAAGGCGCGCCCCCTGGCGCGCATCCTGCGCCAGCTGCGCATCCCCTTCGCGGACCTGGCCCTGGGCGAGCAGCACGGCAGCGAGGTGGCCTTCCCCGGTGTGCGCCTGCGTTTCTCCAACGGTCTCGCGCTCCTGACCGAAGAGATCGCGACACACTTCCCGGCCGAACGCGACGGCTTCGCGCGGCTGGTCGCCGCCGTCACGGACTACCCGCCGGTCGAGGCCGAGGAGCGCTCGCCCTCCGCGCGCGTCGTGCTGCGCGAGTACCTGCGCGACCCGCTGCTGGTCGACATGCTGCTCCTGCCGCTGCTCTACTACGGCAGCCCGACGCCGAACGACGTGGCCTGGAGCTCCTTCGTCGTGCTCTTCAAGAGCCTCTACGAGGAGGGCTTCGCGCGACCCGAGGGCGGGGTGCGCCGCATCCTCGAGCTGCTGCGCGGGCGCTACCTCGAGGCCGGGGGCGAGCTGCGCATGCGCTGTGGGGTCGAGCAGGTGCTCTCGCGCGACGGGCGCGCCTACGGCCTGCGCCTCGAGGACGGGCGCGAGCTCCGGGCGGACCGCATCCTGTCCTCGGCCGGCCGGGTCGAGACCCTGCGCATGGCCGGCCCCGAGCAAGCCGCCCAGATCCAGCCCGGGGACATCGGCCAGCTGAGCTTCGTCGAGTCGATCTCGATCCTCGACACGCCCCCCGCGGACCTCGGTCACGCGGCGACGATCACCTTCTTCAACGACGCCGAGCGACTGGTCTACGCACGCCCCGACGAGCCGGTCGACTACCGCAGCGGCGTGATCTGCTGCCCCGGGCACTACGCCGCGGAAGAGCCGCACGAGCCCGCCCTGCGCCTGACCCTGCTGGCCAACCACGCGCGCTGGAGCGCCCTCGAGGACGCCGACTACTACGCCCTCAAGGAGCGCGTCTGGGACCTGGGCCACGCGGCGATCACGCGCTACGCCCCGGACGTGCGCCCGCACACGATCTTCAAGGACGTCTTCACCCCGCGCACCATCGAGCACTTCACCGGGCACCTGAACGGCGCCGTGTACGGCAGCCCGCGCAAGCGCAGCGACGGGCGCACGCCCCTCGAGGGCCTCTTCCTGTGTGGCACGGACCAGGGCTACCTGGGCATCATCGGCGCGATGCTCTCGGGCGTCGCCATGGCCAACCGCCACGCCCTGGCGGGTGGCAGCGGCAAGGCGGACACCGTCCTCAGCGGAGTGCAGCCTTGACCGACCTCGCCCCCGAGACCAGCGCGCGGCGCTACTTCAAGGGCAGCCGGGACGGCAAGCGCGCCCCGGGGCGCTCGCCGCTCGAGGGCGCCAAGGGCCGCTACGACGCGATCGTGATCGGCAGCGGCCTGGGTGGGCTGACCGCCGCCAACATCCTGGGGCGCGCCGGGCACCGCGTGTGCGTGCTCGAGCAGCACTACAACTTCGGCGGCATGGCCACCTGGTTCAAGCGTCGCGGCGGCCACGTTTTCGACATCTCGCTGCACGGCTTCCCGGTGGGGATGAAGAAGACCTGCCGCAAGTACTGGAACCGTGGCATCGCCGAGCGGATCGTGCCCCTCGACTCGGTGCGCTTCGACAACCCCCAGTTCCAGTTCGACACCAGCTTCACGCGGGTCGACTTCACGGACAAGCTGGTCGAGGTCTTCGGCATCGCGCGCCCCACGGTCGAGGCGTTCTTCGAGCACCTGCGCCAGATGAACTTCTACGACGACGACGGCCGCACCACCGGCGAACTGTTCGAGGAGTTCTTCCCGGGTCGCAACGACGTGCACCGGCTGCTGATGGAGCCCATCTCCTACGCCAACGGCTCGAGCCTGGACGACCCCGCGATCAGCTACGGGATCGTCTTCTCGAACTTCATGAGCCAGGGCGTGTACACCTTCAGCGGCGGCACCGACCTCCTGCTGCGCGAGATGAAGGCCGAGCTCGCGCTCAACGGCGTCGAGCTCTACAACCACGTCGAGGTCGACTCGATCCTGCTCGAGAACGGCCGCGCCTGCGGCGTGCTGGCCGAGGGCCGCGAGCTGCGCTCCGACGTCGTGGTCTCCAACGCCGGGCTGACCACCACCGTCCAGCGGCTGGTCGGCCCGCAGGCCTTCAGCCCCGGGTTCCGGCGCGGCGTCGACGCGGTGCGGCTGAACACCTCGTCCTGCCAGGTCTACATGGGCGTGCGCGAGGGCGAGGTCCTGCCCGATGTCGGCGATCTGGTCTTCACCTCGACCCGCCCCAGCTTCGACTCCGCGGCCCTGTGCGATCTGCACGGCGAGAGCCGTACCTTCTCCTTCTACTACCCCAAGACCCGCCCCGGGTCGCAACGCTACACGGTGGTCAGCTCGACCAACGCCCGCTGGGAGGACTGGGCCGACCTGGACGAGGCGGCCTACGAGGCCAACAAGACGCGCATGATCGAGGAGACCCTCGATGCCCTCGAGCAGCGCATCCCCGGCGTGCGCAGCAAGATCGAGCACACCGAGGCGGCCACGCCGCGCACCTTCCGCTTCTACACCCAGCACGCCCAGGGCACCTCCTTCGGCACCAAGTTCGAGGGGTTGCGCTACAGCATGGAGCTGTCCCAGGAGATCGCAGGACTCTTCCACACGGGCAGCGTCGGCATCATCAT
>JAJFFA010001003.1 GCA_021776885.1 Planctomycetota bacterium | reverse complement strand
AAACGAGCCCGGCTCGTTTTGCCGGTAGATTGAGCCTGGCTCCGTACGCCATTAGGCTGGGGTGATGAACTCGATTCGGCATATCAGGATTCGTCTCGTGGGTGCGTTGCTTTGCAGCGCGCTTCTTCCCGGCTGCTTGTTTCACGTCAAGAAGGATTCGGACTCCACTGGGCGGCCGATCAGCAGCTCGACCATGGAGCGTGTCGAGCCCGGCGCCAGCAAGGAGTTCGTGGCGGGCCTCTTCGGACCGCCCACCGCCAAGGCTGACAGCGGCGAGGGGCGCGAGGTGTGGCGCTGGTACTACCGCCGCTCGACCAACCGCACCGGGGCGTTCCTGTTCGTCTTCGCGCTGGACAAGCACGAAGAGGACACGGCCACGGTCTTCGTCGAGTTCGCGGACGAGCGGGTGGTCGAGGTCTGGCGGGACGAGGGCTAGGGCCAGACCCGGTCAGTTCACGCCCAGGCGGCCCATCCAGGCCTTGAGCTGGCGGACGGCGCGCTGCTGCTGGCCGTTGAGGCCCGCTCCCAGCAACAGGTTGGTCGACTCGAAGGGGTCGTTCTCGAGGTCGTAGAGGCGGCCGTTGCCCTGGCGTTCGACGTACTTGAAGCGGCGCCCACGGACCGCCTTCTTGATCAGGGTGTAGGGGCCCGCACCGTTGGGCTCGAACTCCTCCGCGAAGACGTGGGTGCGGCGCGTCGGCTGGGTCGGGTCGAGCAGGTACGGCACCAGGCTCTGCGAGTCGAGCTCGCGCCCGGGGGGCAGGACGCTCAAGGGGTCGATGCCCGCCAGCTCGGCGAAGGTGGCGAAGATGTCGACCACGTCCACCAGGGCGCCGCACTCCGAGCCCGGCGCGCCGACCGCCGGGCCCTCGACGATCAACGGCACGTTGAGGCCGCCCTCGAAGGTCGTGCCCTTGCCGTGCCCGTCGACGAAGGGCGCCTCGACCGCGTCGTTCTGGGTCCCGTTGTCGGCGACGAAGACGATGGTCGTGCGCGCACGCAGCTCGGGCTCGAGAGCCTCGAGCACGCGCCCGATCTCGGTGTCGAGGGCCTCCACCATGGCCTTGTGGTGCAGCTCCGGCGTGTCCGCCGGGTTGCCGTTCAGCGTGAAGCCGTGCAGGTGCGGCGGGGGCGCGTGGTAGGGCAGGTGCGCCGCGTGGAAGGCGACGTAGGCGAACCAGGGCTCGGGCAGGCTGCGTACCATGCGCACCGCATCGTTCGCCGTGTCGCTGGTCGCGTAGCGGTCGACGAAGACCTCGCTGCAGCCGTTGATCGACTTGGGCCAGTGGAAGTAGCTCGAGCCCCCGCCGGTCAAGTTGGCCAGGGAGCCGGCGTAGAAGTCGAAGCCGCTGGCCTGGGGGTGCCCCTCGTCCAGGCCCAGGGGGTGTCCCAGGTGCCACTTCCCGAGGGCCACGCTGGCGTAGGCTCCGCCGCTGCCCTGGGACAGCATCTCCGGCAGGGTGACCTCGTCCAGGGCCAGCTCGAAGGCCGAGAGCGAGCTCGAGGGGTTGGCGCCCCAGCCGTAGCGGAAGCCGTAGCGCCCGGTCATCAGCGTCGCCCGCGAGGGCGAACAGAAGGGCCGCCCCCAGGCGTTCCGGAACAGCACTCCGCCCGCGGCGAGGCGGTCGAGGTTCGGCGTGCGCCCCGGGGTCGGGGACTCGCCGTAGGCCGTGATCCGGTCGACCCCCATATCGTCCGCGACGAGCAGCAGGAAGTTCTGCTGGGCCGCGGCGCTGAGCGTCAGTATCCCGCTGGCGAGGCCCGCTGCGAGCGCGGTAGGAAAACGCTTCATCACCCCAAGGACTACCACGCTTTGGGACACCTGTCGAGCGAGCCAGGCCCTCAGCCGGGCGCCGCCGCGAGGAGCCCGCGCTGGGCCAGGACCGAGCGCAATTCGCGCGCGCCGGTGAAGCGGATCGCGTCGATGCCCAGGGCGCTCGCCGCCTCGCAGTTGGCCGCGCGGTCGTCGATGAAGAGGCACTCCTCGGCCGGGACGCCGAGGCGCTCGAGGGGCAGGGTGTAGGCGCGTGGGTCGGGCTTGCGCACGCCCATGTCGCAGGAGACGAAGGACCAGGCGACGAAGCGCGAGAGGGCCAGGCGCTCCTCGATCAGGCGGTACCAGTCGGGGTAGTTCGAGAGGGCGTGCAGCGCGAAGCCCGCGGACGCCAGCTCCGCGCTGAGCTCCTGCATGCCCGGCAGCCAGGCGTAGGCGTCGACCATCGCACGCTTCATGCCCTCGTGGTCGTAGTCGCGTCCATCGCGGAAGAAGCGCGTGCGCAGGGCGGCCTCGTCGATCTCACCGCGCTCGAATTCGGCCCAGGCCGAGGGGTGCTTCTCGCGCAGGAGCGTCTCGAGCGAGACGCCGAAGAAGGCCGGCACGATGTCGTAGAACGGCTCGCGCACGAGCGTGTCCATCACGTCGATCAGGAGGATCGGACGGCGCGTCAATTGGGCTTGCCGAGCACGTGGCGCAGCGCCGCCTCGAGGGTCGTGTGCTCGAAGGAGAAATCGGTCGCGGCGAGGCGTGCGGGCTGGACGCGCTGGCCACCGAGGAGCAGCTCGTCGGCCATCTCGCCCAGCGCCAGGCGTGCGGCGAAGGCGGGCACGGGGAGGATCGTCGGCCGGCCGAGCACCCGGCCCAGGGTCTTGGTGAACTCGGCGTTGGTCACCGCCGCCGGGCCGACGGCGTTGACCGCACCCTCGAGACCGGCGTCCGTCAGGGCGTGCACGAAGGCGCGCGAGACGTCGTCGAGGCTGATCCAGCTCATCCACTGCTCGCCGCTGCCCAGGCGTCCGCCCAGGCCCAGCTTGAAGGGCAGCAGCATCTTGCCCAGGGCACCGCCGGACGGGGACAGGACCACGCCCAGGCGCAGGTGCACGACGCGCGTGCCCGCGGCACGGGCCGGGTCGGCGGCCGCTTCCCAGGCGCTGCAGACCTCGGACAGGAAGCCCTCCCCCGCCGCGCTCTCCTCGGTCAAGAGCTCGTCGGCCCGGGACCCGTAGAGCCCGACCGCGGAGGCGCAGACGAGCACCCCCGGGGGCGAGCCGGCGGCGGCGATGCGCTCGGCCAGGAGCCGCGTGCCGTCGACACGGCTGTCGCGGATGCGCTGCTTCTGCGCGCTGCTCCAGCGCCGGCTGGCGATGCCTTCGCCCGCCAGGTGGATCACAGCGTCGAAGGGATCGAGGTCCGAGGCCTCGAGCCGGCCCTGCTCGGGCTGCCACTGGACCTCGGCGGGGCCGCTCGGGGCCCGGCGCACGAGGCGTGAGACGCCATGTCCAGCGCGCTCGAGGCGCGGGACGAGGTCGGAGCCCACGAGGCCGCTGGAACCGGTGACCAAGACTTGCATCAGAACTCTCCTCTAAAGGTTACCCGGGACTTCGCTCGGAGCGGCAGCCCGGATGCACACAGGCCGACTTATCCCCGCGAGACTCATCCGATCCCCGCGCCGCGCCGAATAGCCGCGGATAGGAATCCGCTCGATCGTTCCGGGCCGGCGCTCCATACTCGCAGCGTCCTCGCTTCCCATCGGATCGCAAGCGTCCCCCATGCGCCTACTCCTCGTCCAACCTTCCCCCTTCGAGAATGGTCGCCTGGGCCTCGAGAACGTGCTCTGGCTGTCCGAGCCCGTGGCCTTGACCTCCCTCGCCGCCATGGTGCGCGACGAACACGAGGTGCGCGTGCTCGACATGCGCCTGGAGCAGGCCGACGCCCTGCCGCGCGTGCTCGACGAGTTCCGGCCCGACCTCGTCGGCGTGACGTCGATGACCACCGACGCCTACCAGGCGAAGGCAGTCCTGCACTGCGCCAAGTCGATCCTCGGCTCCGGCGTTTTCACCCTGATCGGCGGGCACCACCCGACCCTGGCCGCGGAGGAGCACGACGAGGCCTACATCGACGCGATCTGCATCGGCGAGGGCGAGGAGACCTTCCTGGAGTTGGTCGAGCACCTGGCCGCGGGGGGCGAGCGCGAGGCCCTCGACGGGATCGACGGGCTGCAGTTCCGGCGCGGCGACGAGCGCATCGCGACGGGCAAGCGCGGCCAGGCTCGAGCCCTCGACACCTTCCCGGCCCCCGCGCGTGACCTGCTCGACGCCTACGCCGGGGCCTACTTCTTCGGCCCGGCGCAGGGCATGGTCTCGATCCAGACCAGCCGCGGCTGCGCCTTCGACTGCAACTTCTGCGCGATCTGGGAGTTCTACGAGAAGAAGGTGCGCTTCCTCTCGGCCCGCGCGATCGTCGACCGCATGGAGGCGGCGCCGGAGAAGTTCGTCTTCTTCCTGGACGACAACTTCCTGACGCACCGCGGGCGCATGGAGGAGCTGCTCGACGAGATCGAGCGCCGCGGCGTCAAGAAGCACTGGATGATCCAGGGCCGCACCGACTTCGTCGCCGACAACCCCGACCTGGTCAAGCGCTTCGCCAAGGCCGGGCTCTCCATGGTGCTCTCGGGCTACGAGACCAACGACCAGGACGTGCTCGATTCCCTCGAGAAGGGCGCCACGCGCGAGCAGAACCTGGCCGCGTCGAGGCTCCTCAACGACGCGGGAGTCTTGACCACGGGCATCTTCATGGTGCGCCCCGAGTTCGAGGAGCCCGACTTCGAGCGCCTCTACGCCGCCATCAACGAGATGAAGATCACGATCCCGCTGGTCGTGATCCACATGCCCCTGCCCGGCACGCAGTCGTACCGCGCGGCCGGCGACACGCTCTTGACCCGCGACGCGCGACTCTTCGATCTGTTGCACGCCGTGGTGCCGACCAAGCTGCCGCGGGCGGAGTTCTACCGGCACTACGCGCGCTGGAACCAGGCCACCATGGCCTCGACCCGGGGCTCCCTGGGCCTGGGCTTCCTGCGCAAGCGCCCACGCCTGGCCCTCGACGTGTGGCCGGGGATGAAACTCTTCACGCGCCGGCGCGAGATGGTGCGGCGCATCATGGAGGACCCCGAGAGCTACCTGCGCGACGAGTACGAGATCATCGGCCACGACCTCGAGCAGGTCGAGACCCCGCGCGAACCCGCGCTGCAGACCCAGTCATGACGATCCTCACTCCCCAGGCGCCGCCGCAGCGCAAGGAGACCTGGCTCGACCGGCTCGAGCGCGAGGTGCAGACGCACCCCGGGGTCAACCACCTCTTGCTCTCGCGCCTCGCGACCGGCCCCTACACACGCCGCGACTACCGCGTCTTCGGGCTGCAGCACGTGGCCCTGGTCGGCTTCTTCACGCGCTACATGGAGCTGCTGCTGCTGCGCGCCCCCTCCTCGACCGAGAAGCTCTGGCTGGCGAAGGTGCTGGTGGCCGAGTACGGCGAGGGCTCGGACGGCGACGACCACGAGACCCTGTACCGCCGCTTCCTCGCCGCCGCGGGGGCCCACGAGGCGGAGATGGACGCCACGCCGCTCTGCCCCGAGGTCTGGGCCTTCGTACGCGAGCACCTGCGCATCACCAGCCAGGAGCCCTTCCTGGTCGGCCTGGGCGCCCTCGGCCCGGGGCACGAGTGGGCCATCCCGAAGATGTTCGCGCACATCATCCCGGGCCTGATCCGCGCCGGCTTCAGCGCCGAGGAGCGGCTCTACTTCGACCTGCACACCGAGCAGGACATCGACCACGGGGCCTGGATGACGGAGGTCCTGAGCCTCCTCGTCACCAGCGACGAGGGCCGCGAACAGGTGCGCCGCGGGGCGCGCCTCTCGCTCGAAGCGCGCTACCGCTTCTGGACCGGGGTCGAGCGCGAGATCGTCGCCTGGCGCCAGCCCGTCAGCATGGACGCCGCCCGCGCCGGACTGCACGTGGGCGGCGCCGTGCGCGCGAGCGCCCAGTCCGTCGCCAGTCCCGGTGACCGCCGCGCCCTCAACGCCACCGTCCAAGACTTCCGCCTCGGAGCCCCGCGATGAAGATCCTGTTCGTCTCCACCCGGAAGAACGCCGACCCCAGCGAGCGCGAGCTGTACGAGATGGACCTCATGAACGAGGTCCTGGGCTTCGAGCGCTCGCTGCTCGACCTCGGTCTCTTGACCGTCGCCGCCTGCACGCCGGAGCAGTACGAGGTCTCGATGCAGGACGAGTACCTGGCTCCGATCGACTACGACGAGCCGGCGGACCTGGTCGCCCTCTCGGCCAAGACCTCCTGCTCCAAGCAGGCCTACGCCGTCGCCGAGCGCTTCCGCGCCAAGGGCCGCACCGTCGTGCTGGGGGGCATCCACGCCTCCCTGCGCCCGGAGGAGGCCCTCGAGCACGTCGACCACATCGTCACGGGGGAGGCCGAGGAGGCCTGGCCCGCCTTCCTCGAGGCCTTCGCCGCGGGCCGCGCAGCGCGCCGCTTCGACGCCACGGGCTTCCCGGAGATGGACGCGATCCCGCCGCCGCGCTACGCGAACCTGGACCCGGCGCAGTTCCTCTTCCACCAGCTCCAGACCACGCGCGGCTGTCCGTTCAAGTGCCGCTTCTGCAGCGTGCCCGACATCTCCGGCCAGTCGTTCCGCTTCAAGCCGGTAGAGCGCGTGCTGGCCGAGATCCGCTCGATGCCCAAGGCGAACGGTCTGCGTGAGCGCATGAAGGCGCTCTACATGGTGGACGACAACTTCATCAGCCGCACGCGCTACACCAAGGAGCTCCTGACGGCCCTGGCCGAGCTGCGCCGCGCGGGCGAGCTGGCGGACTGGTCCGCGGAGACGACCCTGAACGTGGCCACGGACGAAGAGCTCCTGGACCTCTTCCGCGACGCCGGCTGCACGACGCTGATCATCGGCTTCGAGTCCGTCAGCCAGACGACCCTGAAGGCGATGGACAAGGGCATCAACTTCTGCCTCAGCTATCAGGAGGCGACCGAGCGCATCCAGCAGCGCGGCATCACGATCGTCGGCAACTTCATCGTGGGCTTCGACACGGACACCCTCTCGGTCTTCAAGGACACCCGCGACTTCGTCTTCGAGAACGGGATCCTGTACCCCTTCTTCTCGATCCTGGCCCCGATGCCGGGCACCAAGCTGCACGACGAGTTCCATCAGGCCGGGCGCCTGGACACCCTGGACTGGAGCCGCTTCGACACGCGCCACGTCGTCTACGAGCCGACGCACATGACGCGCGAGCAGCTGATGGACGGCTACGCCTGGCTGTACGACGAGTGCTACCGCTCGGACAAGGCCCTGGCCAACCTGACCCGCGCCTGGCGCCGCCCGGAGCGCAAGGGCTCCTCCCTGGCCGAGCGCCTCTTCATCCGCTGGCGCATCGCCAGGAGCCGCCTGATCTCCCCGGGCGGCCGCAGCTTCTACCAGCGCGCCATGCGCGCCGGGCGCGAGGTCGGCAAGAGCGACATGGCCCAGCTGCTCTACTACCTCGACTCCGGCCACTTCGCGGAGTTCCTCGAGCGCTACCGCTCCGCCGACTACGCGGCCCACGCCGCCCTGTTCGAGACCTGGCAGCCGGAGGACCTGCGCGACCACGAACTGGCGCCCGCCGAGCGCAAGCAGTGGGAAGACGTGCGCCTGACCAAGGCCGCCACCCCCTGAGGCGGCGTCCATTGCCGCCCCGTGGCCCCGGGATCCGCCTGCTATTGGAATAGGCGCTCCCCTTGCGGCGGAGGCTTGGATAGGCTTCTTGGCCCACCGCATTCGTCTCCTCCAGCGGTGCCTCAGCCCCCCATGTCGTCCGCCCGTTCCAGCAAGTCCCGCTCCGAGCCCGGTAACCTGCGGCTGCCCTCCGCAACGGACTCCTCCGCCGAGGCCGCCGCCGAGCGACGCGAGGTGCTCTCGCGGGCCGGTCACAACACCGATCAGCTCGCCGGCCAGGGGCCCAGCATCCCGCCCGAGGAGCTCGGCGGGAGCATCGAGGGCTTCATCGGCTTCGCCCAGGTGCCCGTGGGCGTCTTCGGGCCGCTCAGGCTGAACGGAGACCACGCCAAGGGCGATTTCATCGTGCCCGTGGCCACCACGGAGGGCTCGCTGGTCGCCTCGTACCAGCACGTCGCCAACCTGCTCGGGCGCTGCGGTGGCATCGAGCTGTGCATCACGGCCCAGGGTGTGGGGCGCAGCCCCTGCTTCGCCTTCGACACCCTGGCCGACGCGCGGCGCTTCGCCGAGTGGCTGCCCACGCGCGAGGCGGACTTCGCCGAGGTGGTCGCCGGGGGCTCGCGCTACTGCCGGCTGAAGGGCATCGGGACGTCGGTGATCGGCACCACGGTCTTCGTGCGCCTGGACTTCGCCACCGGCGACGCGGCCGGACAGAACATGGTCACCCTGGCCACCCAGTCGGTGTGCACGCGGGTGCTCGACGAGGCGCCCATCGCGCCGACGGCCTGGTTGCTCGAAGCCAACCACTCCGGCGACAAGAAGGCCACCCACATGGCCCTGGCCGGCGTGCGCGGGCGACGCGTCACCGCCCGAGCGCAGATCCCCGACCGCCTGGTGCAGCGCTACTTCCGCACCCCGGCGGCCTGGATCGCCAGCGGCTTCGAGCACACCCTCTCGGGCTCCCTCGCCAGCGGCGCGGTCGGCTCGCAGACCAACGTGGCGAACGCCCTGGCCGGCCTCTTCATCGCCTGTGGACAGGACGTCGCCTGCGTCGCCGAGGCCGCCGCCGGGATCACGCGCGCGCGTCTTCTGGAGTGCGGCGACCTCGAGGTCACCGTCACCCTGCCCAACCTGATCGTCGGCACGGTGGGCGGCGGCACGCGCCTGCCCGGCCCGCGCGAGTGCCTCTCCATGCTCGGCTGCACGGGTGAGGGCACCGCCGTCAAGCTGGCCGAGATCTTCGCCGGCGTCGCCCTGTGCGGCGAGATCGGACTGTTCGGAGCCATGGCCGGAGGCTCGTTCGCCGCGGCCCACGCCGCCCTGGGGCGCCGCAGCGGTGAGTAGCGAGCCCAAGCCGCACAAGCGGAAGCGCGCCTGGCTGATGCGGCGCGTGGTCGCCCCGCTCGGGCTCTGCGTGTACCGCGCCCTCGGCGCGACCTGGCGCTACGTCGAGGTCCACGGCGACATCGTCGAGCGCGAACGCGCTGCCGGCCGCCCCTTGATCGGCGCCTTCCTGCACACGCGCACCTTCTCGCTGCTGCACCACTACAGCCAGGCCGACCAGGGCAACTGGGTCCTGATGTGCTCGCAGAGCCGCGACGGCGACGCCATGGCGCAGATCGAGGAGGGCCTCGGCTATCGGGTCGTGCGCGGCTCCTCGGGTGGCGGCGGCGCGAAGGCGCTGGTGGCGATCATCCGGGCCGTGAAGAAGGAGGGCTACTCGACCTGCCTCGCGGTCGACGGCTCGCGCGGCCCGCGCGGCGTGGCCCAGCCCGGCATCCTGACCCTGGCCCAGAAGACCGGCGGCGCCCTGGTGCCCGTGGCGGCCTCGGCGCGCTGGAGCTTCGTCTGGCGCTGGTCCTGGGACCGCACGGTCCTGCCCCTGCCCTTCGCCAAGGTCTACGTCGCCTACGGCGAGCCGATCCCCGTGCCGAGCACGATGGACGCGGCCCAGGCCGAGGTGCTGCGCGCCGAGCTCGAGTCGCGGCTCCTGGCCCTGCACACCGAGGCCGACGGCCTGAGCGGGTTCTCGGACACGGTGCCCCTGCGCGTGGCGGATGCGAGCCACAGCCCGGCGGGCGAACCGCACCCGGCGTAGGAGTCTGCGTCACGGGTGGTGATCGGCTGCCGAACCCGGGCCGGCTCAGAGCTCGATCTGGTGCGGCCCCCCCGCGGGGAAGAGCACGCGCTCGCGGCGTACCTCGACGCCCTCCAGGCTGAACACGATCGTGTGCTCGCCTTCGCGCGTGAAGGCCAGGCCCGAGCGGCCGCCGATCAGGTCGACGCCGCCGGCGGAGATGATCGAGCTGCCGGCACGCACGAAGAGCGGCACGAAGGACTCCTCGTCGCCGAGCTTGAACGTGTCGGCGCTCTGCGCGTCGCTCAGCACGACGCGGAAGGTCGAGCGCGCGTCGACCTCGGCCTGCAGGGCGAGCGGGTCGTCCTCGCGGTCGACGCGCAGCGACGGGCCCAGGAAGAGCATCTCGCCGCGGAACGAGAGGGACATCCCGGCACGCTCGACCCCCTCGAGCTCGAAGCGTCCCTCGGCATCCGTGTACACGCTCGACTCCTCGAAGGTCCAGGACGCGCCGGGGGGCCGCAGGGGGCTCGAGGCCCAGGGATCGGGATCGCGCCGTGGGTGCTCCCAGTCGAGGCTGCGACCCGGGACGACCTGAACCCCCGCCAGGGGCAGGCCCTTGCGCGAGACCACGCGGCCGGCGACGCGCTCGCCCGGCGCGGGCGCGAGGGTCAGGAGCAGGGCGCCGGCGTCGGGCAACGCCACCTGCGGCCCCGCGGCGGCGAGGCTGCGCGGGTGCATGGCGAAGACCGCGTACTCACGCCGCTGCAGGCCCAGCAGCTCGAAGGCGCCGCTCGCGTCCGTACGGGTCGCGGCCGAGAGGAACATCGGCCCCGCCTCACCGCGCAGCAGGGCCTCCACCGTCGAGGGCCCGGTCAGCGCACCCTCGGCGCGCAGGAAGGTCGCGTCACCGAAGTGCGACGTGTCCGGCGTCCAGACCAGGGCATCCGCGACCGGCTGCGAGGCGGCGTCGAGCACCCGGCCGCGGATCGCGTGGGGTGCCGCCGGCAGCTCCAGTCGAAGCGGGTCGTCGGCGCTCTGGCCGGGCGCGCTGCCGAGCTCGACGAAGCGCGACGTCGCACCCAGGCCGGGGACCAGGGCCGTCAGCACGGCGGCCTCGCTCCAGGGCGCGAACTCCACCGCGAAGCGACCGCTCGCATCCGAGCGCGTCTCGCGTGAGCCGACGGCGACCCGTGCGCGGGCCACCGGTCCGCCCAGGGCATCGACGACGATGCCGTGCACGGCGCGCGGGCCGGGGATGGTCGTACCCATGCGCAGCTCGATCTCGAAGGGCGCCACCTCGGACAGGAGCACGCTGGCCTCGTCGTAGCCCGAGGCGACCGCCGCAACGAGCGCCTGGTCGACGCAGCCCAGGTCCGAGAAGTGGAATGCACCGTCCGCGTCCGTCAGGGTGTGGGCGAAGGGCAGCTTCAGGTGCTCGACCCGCACCCCGCTGCCCAGGGCCTGGAGGTAGCTGCCATCGAGGGTCACCTCGACCCGCGCCTCCGCGATGGGCTCCCCCGTCGCCGCGTCGAGCACGCGCCCCGCACACTCGCGCGCGGGAACCAGCACGAGCGCGAGGGCTTCGAGGGGCGCGGCGCCGGTGAGGTGCGGACGCACGACCGCGGCCCAGTAGGGATCGTCGACGCTCAGGCGACCCGCAGCCGGCGGCAGGGGCAGCTCGAAGGTCCCGTCCCCCGCGCTGGTCGTACGCGGGCCGTCCGCGTCGAGGCGGAAGCCGGAGCTGTGCGAGCGCTCGAAGATCACGCGCACATCGGCGACCGGTGCTCCCTCGAGGGTGCAGACCAGACCGCGTACGGGCACGGGCGCTGCGGGCTCCGCGGCCGCGGCCTGTTCCTCTGCCTGGGCCAACGCCGTGCGCACCAGCGCAGCCTCGAGCGCGGGTAGGGCGGTCTCCTCGAGCCCCTGCGTAGGGGGCTGCACGAGGGCGCCCTGCTGCGTGTCCCTGGCCAACGGCTCGGGTCCGTCCGCGGGCTCGGCTCGCAAGAGGAAGGGCAAGCCCAGCAACGCACCGGCGGCGAGACCGCCACCCACGACCAGCTTCGTCTTCATCGCAATCTCCAGGGTCTCGGGGCCGAGCCCGGCGTCGGGCGCGGCCAGGACGGGCGGGGGCGGAGGCAGAACCGGGGCCAGCAGCGCCGCCCAGGCCGCGCTGTCGCCGGGGAGTTCGCGCTCGAAGCGCTCGCGCAGTCGCTCCAGCCCGCGGCGGATGCGGGTGTGCACCGTCTGCAGCGGAACGTCGAGCTCGCGGGCGATCTCGTTCGGGGTGGACTCGCGCAGGAAGCGCAGCAGGAGCGTCGTGCGGTACGGCTCCTCGAGCTCCTCGACGAGAGTGGACAGCCGGCGGTGCAGGGCCAGCTCCTCGACCACCGTGCCGGGGTCGGGCGACTCCGCCGGCGGGCGCGCGCGCTCTTCGCGGGCGATCCGGCGCTCGCGCTCGAGGCGCTGCTGGCCCGCCCGGTTGCGCAGCACGCTGGCCAGCCAGCCGCGCAGAGAGCCGCCACGGGTCGGCCCCTTGGAGAGGGCCACCAGCACGGTGTCCTGGACCGCGTCCTCCGCCAGGTGCGGGTCGCCGACCAGCTGCAGCGCGACGCGCCGCAGCCAGGCGAGGTTCTCGAGGATCCTGCTCTCGTCCATCACCCTTCGAGATCACGCGCTGCGCCCGGTTTCTTCAAGCTTTCAGGATTTGCGGCCCGCAGCGCCCCCGGCCCGGCCACGACCCCCCGGGAGGCCCCCGCGCTATCCTGCGCCCCGCATGAACCTCGCCCCCCTGGACTGGATCGTCGTCGCCGCGTACGCCGCCCTGGCCGTGTTCATCGGCGTGCGCTACGCGCGCAGGGCCGGCCAGGACGTGAACGAGTTCTTCCTCGCCGGCCGCTCCCTGCCCTGGTGGATCGCCGGGACGTCGATGGTCGCCACCACCTTCGCCGCGGACACGCCCCTGGTGATCAGCGGCTGGGTGCGCGACTTCGGGATCTGGAAGAACTGGCTCTGGTGGTGCTACGCCGCGGGCGGGATGCTGACCGTGTTCGTCTTCGTGCGCTACTGGCGCCGGGGCGAGGTGATGACCACCGCGGAGCTGGCCGAGCTGCGCTACGGCGGGCGCCAGGCGCGCGTCCTGCGCGGCTTCCTGGGCGTGTACCACGCGGGCATCACCAACACGATGGTGCTCTGCTGGGTGCTCCTGGCGGCGGCCAAGATCATGGACGTGCTGCTGGGGGTCGACAAGGGCACCGCCCTGGTCCTGGCCTGCGCCCTGTCCCTGTCCTACTCGCTCCTGGCCGGCTTCTGGGGCGTGGTGCTGACCGACCTGGTGCAGTTCACGATGGCCATGGTCGGGGCGTTGATCCTGGCCGCACTGTCCTGGAGCGCCGTGGGCGGCAGCGATGCGATCCTCGAGGCGGCGCGCACGTCGAGCGCCTTCCGGCCGGACACCCTGGCCCTGTTCCCCGCCGTGGGCGACGGCGGGATCTTCGACGCCGCCTTCTGGACCCGCAACGCCGCCACCGTCGCCGTGTACATGGGCGTCGCCTGGTGGGCGGTCGAGTCGGTGGACGGGGGCGGGACCGTCGTGCAGCGCATCTCCGCCACCCGCGGCGAGCGCGACGGCGTGCTCGCTGCCCTCTGGTACAACATCGCCCACTACGCCCTGCGGCCCTGGCCCTGGATCCTGGTGGCCCTGGCGTCGCTGATCGTCCTGCCCCCGGTCGAGGTCACCGCCCCCGCCGCCGGGGTCGTGCGCGAGGTGACGGGCGAGGAGGTGGTCCTGACCCTCGACGGCGGTGAGGAGCGCCGCATCGCCCTCGAAGAGGCCTCCGCCGACTGGCGTCCCCTGGCCATCGTCGCGCCCGAGGAGCGGGTCGCCGTGGGCACCCCCCTGGCGCGCACCGACTCCGAGCGCGCCTACGTCGTCATGATGGCCCGCTTCCTGCCCGTCGGGATCCTGGGCCTGGTCGTCGCGTCACTCCTGGCCGCGTTCATGTCGACCATCGACACCCACGTCAACCTGGCCTCGTCGTTCTTCGTCAACGACGTCTGGCGCCGCTTCCTCGCGCCGGGACGCGATGCGGCGCACTACGTGCGCGCCGCGCGCATCTCGAGCGCGGTGGTGCTGGTCCTGGGCGGGCTCTTCGCCGCCAGCGCCACGTCGATCAGTGGCGTGTTCCAGTTCTTCCTCGCCTTCCTGGGCGGGGTCGGGCCGGTCTACGTCCTGCGCTGGCTCTGGTGGCGGGTGCGCGCTTCGACCGAGATCACGGCCATGATCGCCTCGAGCGTCCTGACCGTCGCCCTGACCCACGCCTACCCCGCGGGCTGGCCTGGCGGGCCCCTGACCCCCGACGGGATCCTGTCGCCCGAGGCGCGCCTGGTGCTGGTGGCCCTCGGCTCACTGCTCCTGGCTCTGATCTCGATGGGGGTCACCCGGCGTCCCGACCCCGCGTCCCTGGTTCCGTTCTACGAGCGCGTGCGCCCCCTCGGGGCCTGGGGACCCGTGCGCCGGCTGGCTGGGGTGCCGGGACCGCCGGCGCGCGAGGCCCTCGCGGCCCTGGCCGGCACCCTCGGAGGAGTGGCCCTGGTCTGGGGCGTGATGCTCGGGGTCGGTCTGTTCTTCCTGAACCGCTCCCATGCTGCCGCCTGGGCCCTGGCCTGCGCGGTCGTCGGAGCCATTCTGGTGCACCTCGCCCTGCGCGCGTCCCGCGACCGACCCGTGACGAGCCCGGGCGCCTGAGCGTGGGCCCGGTTCGGGTCAGGCCAAGCGCGGCAGGCGCACGGCGGGCAGCCGAGGCAGGAAGCGGCCACGGCGGAACTGGTCCAGGAGCACGAGGCCGAGCAGGGCTCCGCTGAGGCTGGCGGCCACGATCAGGATCGCCGGCTCGAGCAGCGCTCCGACCAGCCACAGGAGCAGCAGGGTCACCCCCACCAACCAGGCATGGGCTTGCCCCCCGAGGTCACTCTCGAGCTCGAACCCCGCTGCAGACCAGCTGTCGATCCCACCTTCGAGGTGATGGGCGCTCGGGAGCCCCAAGCGCGCCAACTCGAGGGCCGCGACCCGTGGACTCTGGTCTCCCCGGGTCACGAAGGCCACGTTTCGGCCCTCGGCGTACAGCCGCAGGCGCAGCTCGTAGTCCTCGAGTTCGTCCAGCGGTGCGTGGATCGAGTCGGGGATGTGCTTGCGCCGGAAGTCTTGTCGGCTGGACAGATCCAGCACGACCCAGGGCTCGCCCATGTTCCGGTCGAACCAGATGCCGGCTGCGTCCACAGCGGGCACGATGCTTTGAACCCTCATTTTAGTCAGCCGCGCCTCGTTGGACGGGCCCGGGCCACCGGGAAAGAGACGGCGCGCACGGACCCACGGGAGGTGTACCCAGGGTACGAAGCTATAGGCGCTCTTGCCCCTACGATGACGCATTGAAAGAACGACCCTCCCGTAACCCCCTGTTGGGTCGAAGGTTAAACTGGCCTAATCTTCGCTCGTTCGGCATCGCCAGGCGGAGCGCGGCACTCCGGTTGCACAGATCGATCCATCCGCATGGCCCGGATCGCATGTCCCGGGGCCAGGAGCCTGTCGCAGCATTCGCGCCCGGCCCGCGTATCCTCCCCCCATGCTTCACATCGGCATCGGACGCTGGCCGCGCTGGCTACGCCGCCTGGCGGGGGGCGCCCTCGGGCTGGCCCTGCTGCTGGCCCTCTTCGTGGGCTGGGCGCTCCTGTTCTGCTTCGCCGAGCCTCCGGTCCTGGCGGCCCGTCCCGCCCTGCTCGACCTCGAGGCGCGCCACACCGAGGACGGCCGCGTGCACCTGGGGGCCTCCTGGTACCAGCCGGCGGAGGGCCGCTCGCTGCTCTATCTGGAGGGCTCGCCCTTCGAGCTGGGCTACGCGAACGCGCGCCTGACCCACGACCTCCTGGCCTTCCAGGAGAAGAGCCTGATCGACACGGTCGAGGCCAAGTTCCCCTCGCTCCTGAAGCGCATCGGCCTGGGGCTCCTGGTCCTGGTCAACAACCGCAACCTGCCCGACTACGTCCAGCCCGAGTACGCCCTCGAGATCCTCGGCCTGTCGCAGGGCGGCCCCGAGGACCAGTACGGCTACCTCGGACCGCGCTACCACCGGATCCTGAACTACCACGCCGCCCACGACATCTCCCACTGGGTCTGGGACAAGCCGGTCCTGGGCTGCACGGCCTTCGCCGCGCGGGGCGCGGCCAGCCTGGACGGCGGGCTCCTGGTGGCCCGCAACTTCGACTGGGAGGCCGGCGAGCACTTCGACCGCAACAAGGTCATCGCCCTCTACCGACCCGAGGCGGGGCTGGCGTTCCTCTCCGTGTCCTGGCCCGGGATGGCCGGGGCCGTCACCGGGATCAACGCCGAGCGCATCTTCTGCTCCGTGAACGGGGCCCACTCCGAGCAGCGCTCGAACATCGGGCGCCCGGTGTCCCTGGTCGTGCGCGAGGTGCTGCAGTACGCGCAAGACCTGGAGCAGGCGATCGAGATCGTCGCCGGCGCCGAGATCTTCGTCTCGGACTCCTACCTGATCGCCGACGGCGAGACGGGTGAGGCGGTCGTGGTCGAGCGCGCCCCGGGCAAGTCCGCCCTGCGCCGGCTCGAGGGAGAGCTCCTGATCCAGGCCAACCACTTCGAGACCCCCGAGTTCGCGGACGACGCCGGGAATGCCGAGTACATGCGCGTCGGCTCCAGCCGCGCCCGCCACGCCCGCACCAGCGAGCTGTGCGAGGCGGCCCGGGGCCAGCTCGACGTCGAGAGGGCGGTCGCCATCCTGCGCGACCGGGACGGGCCGGGGGGCGCGCCCCGCGCCCTGGGCCACCGCGGCACGATCAACCCGATGATCGCCACCCACTCGGTGGTGGCCGACGTGACCCGCGGAGTGCTGTGGGTCAGCCGCGGTCCGCACCAGCTCGGCGCGTTCGATCCGTACAGCATCGAGGGCTTCGGCGAGGGCCCGCCGGCGGACCTCGCGCCGGTCCCCGCGGACCCCGCCCTGGAGGACGGCAGCTACGCGCGCCTGGTCGAACAGCGCAGGCTGATGGAGGGCATCGAGAGCGCCCTCGAGGGGAACGGGCGCCTCGGCCCCGATGAGCTCGCGCGCCTCGAGCGCGCCCACGAGCTGAGCCCGGACGACCCCGGGATCCTGCTGCTCCTGGCCCGCGCCAGGGAGCTCGAGGGCGACAACTCGCGGGCGGCGGCCCTGTACGCCGCGGCGCTGGAAGCCGTGCCCCCCTTCGAGCCCCATGTCGAGGCCGCGCGGGCGGCTCTCGAGCGGCTGCGCGGCGGCGGAAGCTGAACCCGCAGGGACCCGGCCCGCGACCCATTGCCCCCCTACCCCCGCCGGAGTACCTTCGGCCTCCCAAGGAGGGGACCTTGCCGAAACGCGAAGAGATCGAAGAACTCGTCAACCGCATCATGGTGGAAGAGTTCGAGGTGCCGGCCAGCGACCTGCGCGCTGAGGCCAGCCTGGCGAAGGATCTCGACATGGACAGCCTCGACGGTGTCGACCTGGTCGTCGCCCTCGAGAAGACCTTCCGCTGCCGGATCCCCGAGGCCAACGCCAAGACGATCCGCACCCTCGGCGACATCTACGACCAGGTCCACTCGCGCCTCTCGGCCGAGACGGGCGCCTGAGCGCGGCGCGGAGCCATCGGGTGGAGTCCGCCCCGCGAGAGTCGGCCTTCGATCTGGCCGAGTACGTGCCCCATCGGCCGCCGATCCTGGGGCTGGACGCGCTGCTCGTGCTCGAGGACGCGCGCGCCGTCGCGCGCCGCGAGGTGCGCCCGGGTCCCGATGTCGACGCGCAGGGCGCGCTGTGGGAAGCCGCGCTGATCGAGGGCATCGCCCAGACCGCCGCGGCCATGCACGGCGCCGCCGCCCGGCGCCGTGGGCGCGGGGTGCTACGCGGCATGCTGGTGGGCCTCTCGCGCTTCTCGATCGAGCGCCTGCCCAAGGTCGGCGAGGTGCTCGAGTACGAGGTCAGCCTGGTGCGCGAGCTCGACGCGATCTCCCTGGTCCACGGTCAGGCACGGGTGGCGGGCGAGGTGCTGGCCGCGGGCGACTTCCAGTTCTTCACGGAGCAAGCGGGGCCGCCGGCGTGAAGCGCCGCCGCTCCGGCCCCCCTGCGGGAAACTTCCTCGAGAACACCTGCCCGGTGCGCGTGCGCTTCCAGGAGGTCGACTCCCTGCGCATGACCTGGCACGGCCACTACCTGTCGTACTTCGAGGAGGGCCGCTCGGCCTTCGGACGCGAGTATCAGTTCGGCTACGAGGACATCCACGCCGCCGGCTGCTTCGCGCCCCTGGTCCACGTCGACCTCGACTACCTCCTGCCGACGCGCTACGACGAGGAGCTCAGCGTGCGCACGCGCCTGCACCTCGTGCCCGGCGCGAAGCTGGTCTTCACCTACCTCGTGTCGAAGGCGACGGGCGAGGCGGCGGTGCGCGGCACGACCGAGCAGATCTTCACCGACCACGAGGGCCAGCTGATCTACTGCCGCCCCGAGTTCTTCGACCGCTTCGTCGAGCGCTGGAAGGAGCGCGCGCTGCACCCGTGAAGGACGCCGCCCAGGTCGCCCGAGTCGCATGGGTCGTCGGGCGCGGCGCGGTGTCGGCCTTCGGTGCCGGCGCTCCCGCGCTGCTCGAGGGCGTGTTCGACGGCCGCTCGGGGGTGCGCCCGCGGGGCCGCCTGGCCCAGGTCGAGTGCCTGACGTCCGTCGCGGCGGAGGTGCCGCACGAGTGCTTCGAAGCAGGCCTGCCGCCGGCCCTGTCCCTCGCCCGGCGCGCCGCGCGCGAAGCGTTGCAGGACGCCGGCCTCGCGGGCGCCGACGTCGCCCTGGTCCTGGCCACCACCAAGGCCGACCTCTCGCGCGGGATCGCGCGGGCCGGCGAGCACGCCGCCCCCTGGCGCCTGTGCCAGGCCCTCGCGGCCGAGCTCGAAGCCGGCGAACCGCGCATCGCCGTGTCCTGTGCCTGCGCCTCGGGCCTGGCGGCCCTGGCCCAGGGGGCGCGCTGGATCCGGCGTGGCGTGGCGCGCCACGTGCTGGTCGTCGGCGTCGATGTGCTCGAGCCCTTCGTGCTGCAGGGCTTCTCGAGCCTGCTGGCCCTCGACCCGCTCGCTTGCCGGCCCTTCGACGTGACCCGCGCCGGACTCTCGGTCGGTGAGGGAGCGGGGGCCATGGTGCTCGCCGCCGCCCCCGATCAGCGCCAGGAACGCAGCCCGCGGCTGTGCGGCTTCGGCGCGAGCAACGACGCGAACCATGTCACCGGCCCGAGCCGCGACGGCGCGGGACTGGCGCGCGCCATGCAGCGCGCCCTCGACTGCGCCGGCTGCACCCCCGCGGACGTCGACCTGGTCCACCTGCACGGCACGGGCACGCCCTACAACGACGCGATGGAGTGCCACGCCCTGCGTCGCGTCTTCGAGGGCGCGCCCGTCGCCCCGGCCGCCGCCGGCTCCAAGGCTCAGCTCGGCCACACCCTGGGCGCGGCGGGCGTACTCGAGAGCCTGGTCGCCCTCGAGGCCCTCGCGCGTGGCGTGTCCCCGCCCAACCTGCGCCTCGAGCACGTCGACCCGGCCTTGGAGTTCCCCCTGAGCGGCGCGTCGCGTCCCCTGCCCCGGGCGCAGACCGCGCTCAAGCTCGCCGCCGGCTTCGGCGGCATCGACTGGGCCCTGGTCTTCCAGGCATGACTGCGCCCCTGCGCCTGGCCGCCGCCGGCGGCGCCGACCTCGAGGGTCTCCTGGGCACCAGCGGCTACGCGCGCGCCTGGCGCGACATACCCCTCGACCCCCTGCGCGACAAGCTGCGCTGGCGCGCACTGTTCGAGTCCTCCTTCCCCGGCGCGCGCCACCTCGACCGCCTGAGCCGCATCGCCTGCGCCGCGACCGAGTGCGCGGGGCTGCCCGCGCGCGCCGCCCCCGCGGACGACACCACGGCCGTGGTCGCCATCGGGGCGGCGGGTTGTCTCGACGCCGACTGGCACTTCGAGGCCAGCCTGGGCTCGAGCCACGGCACCCAGGCCGGGCTCTTTCCGTACACCCTGCCCAGCACCTTCCTGGGCGTCCTGGCCCTGCGCTACGGGCTGACCGGCCCGACCCTGGCCTACTCGACGCCGCCCGGGGGCGAGGCGCCGGCCCTGGGCGAAGCCCTGGGCCTGGTGCAGGAGGGGCTCGCCGGGCGCGTCCTGGTCTGCCTCGGCGACTGGGTCGGGGTCGAGGCGGGGGCGAGCGCGGCGGACCTCGGCCTGGAAGCGAGCGCCCGGCTGGTCGTGCTGCTCATCGAGCCCGGGGATGCACTAGAATCCGACCTGGCCCCCGTCGACGCGCTGCTCGAGGCACGCGATCCGGCGGGTCTTGCCCTGCAACAACTGCGACGCGCACACGCCGATTGATGGAACAGCTCGCCGAAGAACTCAAAGCGCACATCATCAACGACCTCGAGCTGGAGGACGTGGACCCGCAGTCGATCAGCATGGACGACGCCCTGTTCGAGGAGGGCCTGGGCCTCGACTCGATCGACGCGGTCGAGCTGGTGGTGATGGTCGAGCGCCACTACGGCATCCGCCTGACGGACATGGAGACGGCCAAGTCCGCCTTCGCCAGCGTGCGCTCCCTGGCGGAGTTCGTCGCCCAGCACCGCGAGGGCTGATTGGGCTCGCCCGAGCGCGTCGCGATCACCGGGCTGGGGCTCGTCTCGGCCGTGGGGCGCGGGCTCGACGCGACGGAGGCCGCGCTGCGCACGGGGCGCTCGGGGCTCGGGCGCCTGACCCTCTTCGCCTCACCGCGCCAGGGACAGCATCCGGTGGCGCAGGTCGCGGGCGTCGGGCCCGGGCCGCGCAACCTGGCCCTGGGACGCATGGCCCTGGCGGACGCCCTCGAACACGCCGGCCTGGTCCACGCGCCCGAGCGCATCGGCCTGGTCGTTGGCACCTGCGGCGGCGGCATGCCCGAGACGGAGACGGCCCTCGGGGCGCGCCTGGCGAGCGCCGACCACGACGCGACGGTCTGGACGCGCCACGCCTGTGTGCACACGACCTTCGCCCTGGCCCGAGAGTTCGGCCTGGCCGGACCGGCGACGACGATCTCGAACGCCTGCTCGTCCGGGGCCCAGGCCCTGGCCGTCGGCGCGGAACTCCTGGCCACGGGCATGGCGGACGCCGTGGTCGCGGGGGGCGTCGACGCCCTGACGCGTTTGACCCTGAACGGCTTCGCGTCGCTCCTGGCCATGGATCCCGAGGGGGCGCGCCCCTTCGACGCGCGGCGCGCGGGGATGAGCCTGGGCGAGGGGGCGGCGTTCTGCGTCCTCGAGCGCGCCGAAGAGGCGCGAGCGCGGGGCGCGCGCAGCTTCGCGCTCCTGGCCGGCTTCGCCAACACCTGCGACGCCCACCACCCGACCGCGCCCGACCCGGAGGGACGCGGCGCGACCCAGGCCATGCGCGGCGCCCTCGAGCGGGCCGGGATCGACGCGGCCCGGGTCGACTACATCAACGCCCACGGCACGGGCACCCAGGGCAACGACCTGGCGGAGGGCAACGCCATCGCGCGCTTCTTCGCCGCGCAGGGGAGCGCGCCGCCGCCCACCTCGTCGGTCAAGGGCCTCTTCGGCCACACCCTCGGTGCGGCGGGGGCGATCGAGGCGGTGACCTGCGCCCTGGCCCTGTCGCGCGGCTTCCTGCCGGGCACGGCACGGCTGAGCGACGTCGACCCGGCCTGCGGGCTCGAGCCCCTGCGCGAGTCCCGCGAGGCGACTCCACAGGTCGCCCTCTCGAACTCCTTCGGGTTCGGCGGCAACAACACGGCCCTGGTCTTCGAGCGCGCGGAGCCGCTGGCGTGAACCCCGAGCTCTACGTCCAGGCCGTCGCCGCCGCGGGAGCGGGGAGCGAAGCCCTGCCCGAGGCGCGGCGCGTCGCCCTGCGCGAGCGGGTGCCGGTGCGCAAGGGCGGGCGCCTGCCGAACCTGGGCCTGTCCCTGGCCCGGGCCGCCCTGGGAGACAGCGACCCGGCGCCGACCCTGGGCGTGCTCTTCGGAACGAACCTGGGCTGCCAGACGGAGACCGAGAGCTTCCTCGCGCACCTGTTCCGGGCCGAGGAGGCCACGCCCAAGCCGCGCGCCTTCTCGGCCTCGGTGCACAACGCGATCGCCTCCTTCGCGGCCCAGGAGCTGGGCGCCCGCGGCGAGTGCTCGACCTTCGTGCACGGGGAGCTGTCCTTCGCCTGGGCCCTCTTTGCCGCCGCCCGCGCCACGGGCCCGGGTCCGTTCTGCGTCGGCGCCGTCGACGAGCTGCCGCGCGAGACCTTCCTCGAGCTGGCCCGCGCCGGGGATGTCGCGGGGGAAGAGGAGGGCGGGGCCCTGTGCCTCGTGTCGCGCGACGCCGCGTCGCCCATGGCGCGCATCGCATCCCTGGCCTTCGGCAGGCCGGACGACCCCGAAGCCTGGGCCAGGGCAGAGCTCGCCGACGACGCTGCCGCAGTGGTCTCCAGCGGCGGCGCCCAGCACGCCTCCTCCCTGGCCACGCGCACGGCCCTGGCGGCCGCCATCCTCGCCGGCGAGTCGAGCCCGGCCGCCCTCGGACTCGATGCGCGCGCCGAGCGCATCGCCCTGCTCGAGGTCACACCGCGGGGCGAGTGCGCCCTGATCGCCCTCGCCCGCGCCTGACCCATGCAGCGGCTCACGCCCTACCGCCGCGTCCAGCTCGCAGCCTTCGCACTCCTGGCGGCCAGCTTCGCCCTGCCGCCGCCCGTCCGCGCCCGCGCCTGGGTCCTGCTGGCCCTGGTCTACCTGGGCCTCGTCGCCTGGGGCGTGATCTCGATCCGCTCGCCCTTCTTCGGCCGCGCCCTGTGCGAGCTCCCGGACTCCCCCGGCGTCGCCCTGACCTACGACGACGGCCCGAACCCCGCGAGCACCCCGGCCCTGCTCGATCTGCTCGCGGAACGCGGCGTCCAGGCCACCTTCTTCGTCGTCGGCAAGGAGGCCCGCGCCCAGCCCGAGCTCCTGCGCCGCATTCACGCCGAGGGCCACGTCATCGGGAACCACTCGGAGCGCCACTCCCCCTTCCTCAACCTGTGCTTCCGCGGCCCGATGCAGCGCGAGATCGAAGCCTGCCAGCGCACCCTCACGGACCTGACGGGCGAGACCCCGCGCCACTACCGCCCCCCGGTCGGCCTGCGCAATCCGGCCGTGCACCCCACCGCCGCCGCCCTGGGCCTGACCGTCGTCGGCTGGAGCGTGCGCAGCTACGACCGCTCGAGCGAGCCCGCGCAGCAGGTGGTCGAACGCGTCCTCGCCGCAACCCACCCGGGCGCCATCGTCCTGCTCCACGACGGCGGCTTGCCGCCAGAGCGCGTGCTCGCCATCACCCGCGGCCTCCTCGACGGCCTCGACCGAGCCGGCCTCGAGACGTGCGCGGTCTGAGGCTGGCGCGTGCGCCCTGAAGGTGTAGAAGACGACGTGCTTGCGCACGAGCCGCGACCAGTAATCAGGTCGCACGGCTTCGCGATGCCTTCCACGTTCTGGATCTGCGCCGCACTCCTGCAGGCCGTCATCGAGCTCGTCGAGATAGCGGTCGGCTTGCTCTACGCCCCATTCCTTGAAGCTGTAGCGCCAGATCTCGCGAAGATCGGCCTCTGCGCGGACGCTGATGACCAGCGCGCGCATTACGACGGCGCCGGGCCCGCCTCTTCGCGCGCTTGTCTCTTGATCTTCGCCATGTCCAAGGGACCGGCCACGCCGCTCTCCTCGCCTTCGATCAGAGCTTGGCGTAGTGCCGCCACCTGGTCCTCATGCTCTTCGAGCAGCCGCAGGCCCGAGCGGATCACGTCGGTCGCATTCGCGTAGCGGCCGGCATCGATCTGCGCCGCCACGAAGGCGTCGAAGTGATCACCGAGGATGAAAGATGTGTTCTTGGGCATGGGTACCTCCCTACGTGGCCTCAGACCATGATACCATATTCTGGTATATCGGTCGACTGGGCCCCAGCTCGAGCCCTGGAAACCCTAGAAGTGCATGCCCCTCTCGAGCAGGCCCATGGTGATCAGGGGGTTGTCGTCGTCGAAGACGTCGCCCGCGAGGAGTGAGGTGAAGGCGGCGCGCATGCCGCGGCGGCGGCGTAGCTTGACCGCGCGTTGCACGAAGCCGTGGTCGTAGGAGCCCTGGACCATCGAGCGGAAGCGCTCGAAGCCCTTGCGCAGGGTGGCCGTGTAGTGGGCCTGCTCGGAATCGCTCAGGGGGCGTGATTCGTCCAGGGCCGCGGCCAGGGGGTCCGCGATCAGGAAGGCGCTCTGCTGGGCCAGGAAGACGCCCGTCGAGAAGATCGGGTCGATGAAGCCCGAGGCGTCGCCGGTCAGGGCGAAGCGCGGGCCGCACAGGCGCTCGCACTCGTAGGAGAAGTCGGCGCGGCGCTCGAGGGGCATCAGGGCGCGGCGCTCGCCCAGAAGCACGCCGTGGTGCTCGGTCAGGGAGCAGAGGGTGTCGAAGCGCTCCTGGTCCGTCTTGCCCGCGGCGCGCAGGGTGGCCGGGTCGGCGACCGCGCCGACGCTGGTGGTGCCGTCGCTGAAGGGGATGATCCAGACCCACGAGGTCTCGCCCCAGAAGACGACGATGTCGCCGCGCTGCTCGCCCTCGCCGTGGGGGATGCCGTCGAAGTGGGCGAAGATCGCCGCCTTGCCCAGGCCCGCGATGGGCCGTGCCAGGCCCAGCTTGCGCGCGACCCAGTGGGCCTGGCCGGTGGCGTCGACCAGAAAGCGCGCGGAGATCGAGCGCCCGTCCGCCAGGTCCAGGCGCGCGCCCCCGTCGTGCAGCTCGAGGTCCGCGACGCGCGTGTCGAAGTAGACGCGCGCCCCCGCCGAGCGGGCGTGGTCGACCAGGATCGTGTCGAACTCGCGGCGCTTGACCTCGTAGGCCAGGGAGCCGTGGCTGCTGTCGGGCAGGCCGTCCGAGAAGGGGAAGCGGCCGCGTTCGCCGTCGGGCAGGATGAACTGGGCCGCCAGCTTGGGCACGAAACCGTGGTCGCGCAGGGTGGCCTCGAGCCCCATGCGGTGGCACAGGTCGATGCCGGCGGGCAGGAGCGACTCGCCGATCTTGAAGGGCACGTCCGGCGCGCGCTCGAGCACGACCACGTCGCGGCCGCGCTGGGCCAGCAGGTAGCCGAGGGTCGCGCCGGCCGGGCCCGCGCCCACCACCACCACGTCCGTCTCGAGCGGGATCTCGTCAGGCTCGGCCACGGGATGTGTGTGCGTGCTGGAACACTCGCCAGAAAGAAGAAAGTCCGCCTGCGCCCTCGCGGCCGAAGCAGCGGATCAGCTCCTGGAAGTATACGGGACTCAGGTCGTAGTACGCCTCGCGCACGTCGGGCGGCGCGTGGCGTTTGCCCCAGGTCACCATGCGCAGCATCGGCGCCACGGTGAACGAGGTCAGGTACGCGCGGCCGCGGTCCGCGACGTGGAACTGGGGCGGTACCCAGTCGAGACCCTCGACCAGACCGAAGAGCGCGTCGACACCCTGGCTGGCGTCCAGCTCCCCCGCCGCCACCCGCTCGAGCACGGCGTGACCCTGGTCGAGCAGCGCGCGCAAGCGCGGATGCCCCATGCCCATCACGCGCCGGTGCAGCGGAGCCTCGGCCCCCGCCAGGAGGTCGTGGCCGCGGTCCGCGGCGTGGGCCAGGAGCTCGCGGGTCAGGCCCAGGGCCGCGTGGAAGTTGCCCAGGGCCCAGATGCGGTACCAGGCGTGGAACAGGGCGTGGGAGCGGAACGCGAGGTACGCGCTGTGCACCAGGGTGTCCTGGATCTCGGCGTTGGCGGCGGCGTCCTCGTCGAGGGAGGCGAAGCGCGCCGGCGCCAGGTCGTCCTGCTCGAAACCCTGGAGCAAGAGCTGCGCGATGCGCTGTACCCCGAGCAGGGTCAGCACCATGCCGCCCGAGAAGAGCGGATCGACGAAGCCCGCCGTGTGGGGCAGCAGGCACCAGCCCTCCCCCGTCACCCGCTCGACCCGGCGCTGCAGACGGCCCGTCTTGACCCAGCTCCGAATCGGACGCGCGCCCTCGAACTGGGCCGCGACCGTGGGGAAGCGCGCCGCGAACTCGGCGAACTCCTGGGCCGCGGGCAGCTCGTTGTCGGGAAAGCGCGAGCGCTCGAGGGTCAGTCCCACGCTGCACGTGTCGTGCAGGGACGCGCGGTGGTTGCCGAAGGGAATCACCCAGAACCAGCCCCCGTCGAAGGTGTGGTGCAGGGTGCCCTGGTCGGGGGAGCTCTTGAGCCGCGGTCCCGCTCCGCGCAGCGCGTCGATGGCGCCCACGCCGACCATGTGCGTGAAGAGCGAGCGCGTGTCCGCGCGCAGTCCGGGGTCCGCCAGGGGCCGGGCGAGGCACGAGCCCGGGCCGCTCCCATCGACCACGAAGCGCGCCGTGTACCCACGCCCGCCGGCGCGCAGGGCCATGACGTCACCCCTGCGCTCCACGCTCTCCACCGGGCTCCCGTCGCGATAGTCCGCGCCGTAGCCCACGGCGACGCTGGTCAGGTACGCGTCCAGCTCGGCGCGCAGGATGTGGCTGTCGGGCCCGAGGGGCGGCGCCATGGTCTCGAACTGGCACACGTCCCCGGGGCGCTGCTCGCGGCCTTGCGTGTGGTGCAGGAAGCTGAAGTTGCGCTTGGGCCCCGAGCCCGCGCTGATGCGCGCCAGGCGCTGGAAGTTGCGCATGTGCGCCAGCTCCGGCACGTCGAAGGCCCGCGCCAGGAGCTCGGCCCGGGCGCCGAACTCGGCCACCACCGACTCGCCCACGCTGAAGCGCGGGTGGCTCTGCGCCTCGAGCAGGAGCGTGCGCAGGCCCTGGCGCGCGAGGATCGCGGCCAGGCTCGAGCCGCCCAGGCCGGAGCCCAGGACGGCGACGTCGTAGCAGTCTTCAGGGCTGTGCACGCGCTCCCGCTTCCGGGCCTCCGGCGGATAGGATGCCCGGCGTGAGCGCCGCCTGCATCCTGATCCCTACCTATAACAACGCCCGCAGCCTGCGGGACGTGGTCGAGCGCTCCCTGGCCACCGGTCTGGAGGTGCTCGTGGTGGACGACGGTTCGACGGACGGCACGGGCGAGGTGCTGGCGGGGATCGAGGGCATCGGCGTCCTGAGCCACCCGCTCAACCAGGGCAAGGGCGCCGCCCTCGAGACCGGCTTCGCTGAGGCCCAGGCCCGGGGCTTCAGCCACGCCATCACCCTCGACTCGGACGGCCAGCACTACCCCGAGGACGTGCCGCAGCTGCTCGAGGCCCTCGAGCGCGAGCCCGAGGCCCTGATCATCGGCGCCCGCGATCTACTCGCCGCGGGGGCCGGGAAGGGCAGCCGCTTCGGGTGCCGCGTTTCGAATTTCTGGACGCGGGTCGAGACCGGCGAGCGCCTGCCCGACACCCAGACCGGCTACCGCGTCTATCCCCTCGACGCGATCCGCTCCCTGGTGCTGAAGAACCGCCGCTTCGGCTACGAGGTCGAGGTCCTGGTCAAGGCCTCCTGGTGCGGCGTGCCCCTGCGCTCGGTCCCGGTGCGGGTCGTCTACGACCAGGGCGACGAGCGCGTCTCGCACTTCCGCCCGGTGGTCGACTTCCTGCGCATCGCGGCGCTCAACACGCACCTCGTGTTCCTGCGCGTGGCCCTGCCGCCCATGTTCCTGGCGCTGATTTGCAAACGCGAGTTCCACGCCCTGGGCTTCCGCGCGCGCGTGGCCCGCGGCGCGCGCAGCCTGTTCCTCGAGGGGCACGGTCCGCCCCTGCACGTCGCCGGCTCCGTGGCCCTGGGCCTCTTCATGGGCATCGCCCCCTTCTGGGGCTTCCAGGTCGCGTTGACCCTGACCCTGGCCCACCTCCTGCGCGCTTCGAAGGCCGTGGCGGTGCTCGCCGCCCACGTCTCCTTCCCGCTGATGATCCCGCCCATCCTGTACGCCTCCCTGGTCCTGGGCCGGCGCATCCGCGGGGGTGCGGGGGGCGACCTGACCGGGCTGGACCTGGAGCGCGCCGACTTCCTCAACTGGGTCGTCGGCAGCTTCGCCCTGGCCGGCCTGGTCTCGGCCGCGGGCTTCGCCCTGACCCTGCTCGCCTTCGCCGCGCTCAAGCGGCCACCGGCGGGCTGGAAGACGGAGTGACGCGATCCGCGCCTCCCCCCTCCGCCGCGCGGGTCTGACGTCCCTGGTGCTGCTGGCCGCGGCGCTGGTCGCCACGCGCCTGTCCCTCGACCACGACCTGGCGCGCCTCTTGCCGGACGGCGACGCCGTCGTCGCGCGCAGCACGCGCACCCTGCGCGGCTTCCTCGAGCGCACGGTCATCGACGTCTCCTGCGCCGCGGGCTGCGAACTCGACGCCCTGGGTCGAGCCGCCGACCGCATCGCGGACGAGCTGCTCGCAGCCGAGCTGGTCGAGAGCGCGCGGGCCGAGTTCTCCCCCGGGGACGCCCTCGAACTGACCGACCTGGTGCGCGAGCACCTGCCCCAGCTCCTGCCCGACGCGGGCTTCGAGACCCTCGAGGCGCGCACCCAGGAGGACGCCGTGCTCGAGGCCGTCCTGACCCTCGAGCGCCGCCTGCAGGAGCCCGATGGCGCCTGGCTCGCCCAGCACGCGGCGGAGGATCCCCTGGGCCTGGCCGCCTCCGCCTTCAGCGCCCTCTCCCAGGTCGCGGCCGGCCCGCCCGGTGCGCGCATCGAGGACGGCCGGCTGCTCAGCGCCGACGGTCGCCACCTCCTGGTGGTGGTCGAGCCCGGCTTCCCGGCCAGCGACCTGGCGCGCAGCGAGCGCTTCCTGGCCAAGCTCGACGCCCTCGAGGCCTCGATCGAGGCCGACTTCCCCGTCCTGCGCGTGGCCCACGTCGGCGCGCACCGCTCGTCGAAGGACAACGAGCGCCTGATCAAGAGCGACGTGACGCGCACGTCCCTGGTCGGCCTGGCCCTGGTGGCGGCCATCGCCATCGCCTGCCTCGGGCGCCTGCGCCTGGCGCTCTTCGCCTTCTCGCCAGCCCTGGTGGGCGGCCTCGTCGCCGCCGGGCTCTTCGCCCTGGGGCGGGACACGATCGCCGCGCCGGTGATCGGCTTCGGGACGGTGCTGCTGGGGCTGACCCTCGACTTCGCGGTGCACGTGATCGTCGCGCTGCGCGCGGGCGCGGCGGGTGGAGGCGGCGAAGCGGATGGAGGAGCTGCCAGCGTCGCAACGCGTGACGCCGGCGGGCCGCGCCTGCCCATCGCCGCCCTGGTCCTCGGCGCCCTCTCCACCAGCGCCGCCTTCTTCCTGCTGCGCGCCTCCGCCATCCCGGGGTTGCGCGACATCGGCACCTTCGGCGGCCTCGGCATCCTGGCGGCGGCCGCCTACGCCCTGGCCGTGCTGCCCGCCCTGCAGCGCTTCTTCGGCGCGCCCGCGGCCGCTCCCATCGACCTGGTGGGCTGGATGCGGCGCCACACCGTGGGCTCCGGCGCCGGCTGGCTGGCGCTCTTGGCCACGCCGCTGCTCGCCTTCGGCATCCTGCGCCTCGAGTTCGACGGCGACGTGCGCAACCTGAACGGCCTGGGGCCGGACGCGGCCCAGGACGAGGAGCTGGTGCGCGCGACCTGGGGCGCGAACCAGTCCTCGACGCTCCTGATCGAAGGCCCCGAGCTCGAGGCCGTCCTGGTCCAGAACGACGCCCTGGCGCGGGTTCTGAACGAGGAAGAGCGCGCGGGGAATCTCCTGGGCCACGCGTCCGTCGCCGGCATCCTGCCCGCCCGCGCGACCCAGGCCGCACGACTCGCCCGCTGGCAGGCCTTCTTCGATCCAGAGCGTCGCGAGCGCCTGGCCGCGGCCCTCGAGCGGGCGAGCGAGCGCTCGCGCTTCAAGCAAGGCGCCTTCACGCCTTTCCTCGAGGGACTCACCCGCACCCCGCCCGCCCTCGACCACGCCCGCCTGGTGCAGCGCGGAGCGGCGCAGACCCTGGGCGAGCGCGTCGTCCTGGAGGACGGCGTCTGGCGCGTGCAGACGCCGATCTACACCCGCGACTTCGAGGCCCTCGAAGCCCTCGGGGCGCGCCTCGAGCGCGAGCTGCCCGGGGTCACCCTGGTCAACCGCGAGGCCCTGGTGCGCCGCGTGGCGCAGCTCG
>JAJFFA010001002.1 GCA_021776885.1 Planctomycetota bacterium | reverse complement strand
CGACGTGGGGCACCTCGAAGCGGCCGTCTGCGCCGCTCGTCGCGACCACCACGCGCTCGCGCCCGAAGGAGCCGGAGAGGAAGCGCCCCGCCGCCGGGTGCAGGGCCAGGGAGACGCCGGAGCGCGGGGCTCCTGTGTCGTCGACGACGCGCCCCGTGAGGACGCCCCCCGCGCCGACGCGCAGGGTCAGCGGAGTGCGTTTCCCGGCCGTGGCCCAGACCGCGCCGAAGCCGGCGGCGTGGGGCGGGCGGCGCTCGGTGAAGACGAGCCACACGTCTTCGGCCAGGCCCGCGATCTGCGCGCGTCCCAGTTCGTCCGTGCGGCCCCGGGCCGCGACGCGCTCGCCGCGGCGCTCGGAGAGGGCGTACCAGGCGAGGTTCGCGAGGGGAGCGCCGCCCTGGACGTCGACGACCTCGAGCAGAACGCAGCCCTCTGTCGTCGGCTGGGCCCCGTGCTCCGCGGGGTCACATGCGGCGAGGCAGAGCAGCCCGAGTGCCAGCCTCATCGCGCTTCGAACCAGACGTCGACGACCTGCAGACCGGGCGTGTCCGCGACCTCGAGCTCGAGCTCGGGGGCCGCGTGGAGGGCGCTCTCGAGGTGGATCGGGTAGCGCCCCGCCGCCAGGCGCAGTAGCAATCGCGACCCAGGCGAGGAGGCCCAGGCTCAGGGCGAGGAGGGTGAGGGGGGCGCGTCGCATCGTCAGCGTGACAGCGTCAGTCGTCGAAGTGCTTGGCCACCAGGCGCTGGACGGTGCGCGCGGTGCGCACCGTCGTGCTGCCCAGGGCCTTCTCGAGGGCGCGCCAGTCGAGCTGGCTGTCGGAGATGCCGGCCGTCGGCAGGCAGTAGAGGGTCAGACCGGCGAGGACCAGACCGTCCTCCTCGCCATCGAGGGAGCGCACCAGGCGCTTCGCCGCCGCCGACGGAGTCGAGCGCAGGAAGGCGACCTGCAGCTTGCCCGCCGTGCGCGCGATGCGTGCGGCGGGGAAGGGGGTCGCGGCGGCCACCTCGCGCAGGGCAGCCCCGTCGCGCAGGAAGACCGGGACCTCGTAGTCGAGGGCGGCGGCCAGCCCGCGCTCGAGCCGCGCCTCGATGCGCGCCTTGCCGCCCTTGCCCTCGAGCACGACGTTGCCACTGGCCAGGAACGCGCTGACGTCCTCGAAGCCGAGGGCCGTCACGTGCCGGCAGAGTTCGTCGTTCGTGATGCGCCGGCCACCCAGGTTCATGCCGCGCAGGAAGGCAACGTAGCGTGTCATGCCACCACCATAGCGCCCCTCCTGGCCCCTCCTCACCGGGGTGCCCCGGATCGGTTACGTTCGAAGCCATGAGCGCGCGCCCCCTGCCGACCGTCGCGGCCCTGGCCCTGGCCCTGTTCCTCTCCGCCTGTGGCGCCCTGCGCTTCGAGAGCCAGGAGCTGTCCACGCTCTACGACGAGGGCTCGGACGTGCTGACCCTCGAACTCGTCTACCACGCGGTCTCGGCCGTGGACAAGCTGGCCTACACGTACTCGGGCGACGAGCTGGAGAGCGCCGCCGACGGGCTCGACCTGGAGCGCAGCACGGCCGCGCTGGTCGAGATGAGCACGGGGCGGCGGCGCTTCATGCTGTTCGACCCGCTGCTCGATTTCAGCCTCGACCGCGCGAGTCAGGACGACGCCCACGAGCTCCCGGACTTCGAGCGGCGCATGACGCTCTGGCGCGACGGAATCACGATGGAAGAGGCCCGGCTCTTCCTCGACGACGCGGGGCAGCTGACCCTCTACCAGCGCTTGAAGCTGCGCAACCTCTCCGAGGGCCTCGCCCTGTGGAACGCGATGCTGCGCCGCGACCTGATCGAGTCCTTCGGCGAGCGCGACCAGGCTGCAGACGATCTGTACGTCGATGTCGCCACCCTCGAGCTGGCCCTGGCCGACGCGGCCGCCGGGCGCGACTGGGTGCAGTGGACGGGCGCGGGCCTGGCCCTCTCCCTGCCCGCCTCGCCGCAGTGGATCGCGCGCGCCCTGAGCGACGGCGTCGCGGGCCTGGCCGAGGCGCCCGCCGAGAAGCAGGACGAGCTGCGCCGCTTCCTCGGCGCCCTGTCGAAGCTCCTCGCGCCCCTGTCGCGCTTCACGATCCAGAACGATCACGTCGAGCTCCTGTTCGCCCCCGCGGCGGACGGCTGGATGCGCCTCGACCTCCCGGCGGGCACGGGCGAGCCGGGCTACGACCCGACCCTGGCCGCGTACCTGGCCGACGAGGGCGTGAGTCTGCCCGTCGTCTGGACCCGGGGCGACTAGTCCCAGGACTCGTTCGGCGGCGACGCCTTCGGGGGCGCCGCTGCCAGGGGCTTACGAACGCCGGAGCAGCGGGCCGACGCGCCGTCGCGGACATTCGCCCCCGGCCTGCGTACCCTCGCTCCGCGATGGGCAATGAGCAGAGCGGAGTGCGCAGGCGTGAGGTCCTGCGCGGGGTGGCCCTGGGGGCCGCGGCCCTGGGCAGCGGAGCCTGTGGCAGCCTGCGGGCTGGCGGCGAGGCGCCTGCGGAGATCCCGCCGGCGGAGCCCGCCGCAGCGCCGCCGGCCCAGCCGCGGCCCGCTGCCGCAGCGCTCGAGACCCCGCTCGAGGCGCCGGCCGAACATCTGGCCGAACTCCCCGCCGAGCCTACGGCCGCTGCGAGCGACCCCGATGCCAACTTTGCCGCCCCCGACCTCGGCGACGGCAGCGTGCTGCGCTTCGTTGCCGGTGTGCGCCCGGGGCGTCGCGGGGGCTACCGCATCGAGGCCGAGGAGGCCTACGGCAAGCTCCTCGTCCACGACTACGGCCACGGTGGCGCGGGCATCACGCTGTCCCTGGGGGGCGCCCAGGAGGTGCTCGACCTGGTGCGCGCGCGCCAGGCCCCGCCGCGGGACGTGGCCGTGATCGGCGCGGGCATCTCGGGGCTGGCCTGCGCCCACGCGCTGCTCACGGCGGGCTACGGGGTGCGCGTCCTGGCCCGCGAGCGTCTGGAGCGCACCACGTCGTGGGTCGCGGGCGGGCAGTTCGCGCCGTCCCTGGTCTCGATTCCGCGCGGGGACTCGGGCTCGGGTCGCTTCGAGCGCATCCTGCGCCGCTCCTTCGCCGGCTTCACGCGCTGGGAGGGGGAGGAGTGGGGCATCTTCCGCCGCCCCAACTTCGCGACGAGCCTGACCCAGGGCCTGGGCCGCCTGCCCGCGGACCTGGCCCCGCGCCAGGAGCTGGAGCGCCTGCCTTTCGCCGGTCCCGAACACCGCGGCCTCGTGGTGCAGACCCTCATGATCGAGCCGCCCGCGTTCCTCACGCGCCTGCAACAGGAGCTGATCGCCCGCGGCGTCGCCTTCTCCGAGCGCACGTTCGGCTCCATCGAGGAGCTCTTCGACCTGCCGGAGCCGATCGTCATCCACGCGACGGGCCTCGGCGCCGGCCACCTCGTCGAGGACCCCGCCGTCGTTCCGCTGGCGGGCCAGCTGGTGCACCTGGCGCCGGGCGACCACCCCTGGCTGCTCTCCAACTCGGGCTACATGTTCCCGCGCCGCGACGCCGTCGTCCTCGGCGGCTCCGTCGAATCGGGCTCGAACAGCACGGTCCCGGACGAGCCGCGTTGCCGTTCGATCCTGGCCCGCCACCGGCGCTTCTTCGGCGTCTGACGCGAGACGACCCACCCAAAGGGGAAGAACGTGTCCGGGTTGAGGCCTGGAATTCGGGTGTCTTGCAGCATGACGGAGCCACAGTCCGACGGCCGCGCCCGCGGTCTCGGGTCGGGGTCCTTGCATGCCGTGAGGCCGCTCGGGTGGGCGCGCTCACGACCCTGTGGTGGGCTAGGGCCCCGCGCGCTGGAGCAGTGCCATGTCGAGAGGTTCGTTCGCGATACCGCCCCCGTTCGTTCTCGCCCTGCCCATGCTGGTGGGCGCCGCGGCGCGACAGGAGACCGGGCCGGTCCTCCCCGAAGCGCCGCCGCTGCAGATCGAGAGTCTGTTGAACGCACCACCGAACAGCGTCGCCACCTGGCCCGAGCTGCGCGGTCGTGTCGTCGTGCTCGAGTTCTGGGCGACCTGGTGC
>JAJFFA010001001.1 GCA_021776885.1 Planctomycetota bacterium | reverse complement strand
GGAAGTGTTCAACGACGGCGGCACGTTCACCATCGACGGAAACGACGTGCCCCCCGGTCCCTGATCGAACGACCTGCCAGGATCCCTGTGTGAGCGCGAGGGCTCGGTCCGGAGCGGACCGGGCCCTCGCCCCATTGCGGTCAGTCGGTGACGAGGGAGTCCGCCTCGCTGGCGATGTCCCCCTGCCACATCTCGTCGCGCCCGGCCTGCCCGGCCTTCTCGCGCTTGGCCTCCTTCTGGTGCCGCACGAGCTCGGCGTGGGTCGTGAACCAGGGCAGGCTCTTGCCGATGAGGTCGCGGGTGCTCGCGAAGCCGCGCTGCTCGAGGAAGGCGTCGAGGTCCGCCAGCAGGTCCTCGATCATGCCGTAGCCCTGCAGCATCGCGCCGGTGCAGATCTGCACGGTGTGGGCGCCGACCGCCATGAACTGCAGCGCGTCTTCGGTGCTCTCGATCCCGCCCATCCCGGAGATCGACGCCTCGGGACAGGCGCGGGCCAGCTCCATGGTCTGGCGCAGGGCGATGGGGCGCACCGCGCGGCCCGAGTAGCCCCCCGGCTCCGAGTAGCCCTCGACCGTGGGCATGGGCCGGAAGGTGTCGAGGTTGATGCCGATGGTGGACAGGATCGTGTTGATCGCCGACAGCCCGTTGGCGCCGGCGCCCATGGCGGCCTTGCCCGGCAGCGTGATGTCCGTGATGTTGGGGGTCATCTTGGCCCAGACCGGGATCGTCGCGACCTCGGTGACCCAGCCGACCACCTGGGCCGTGATCTCCGGGTCCTGGCCCATGGCGGCGCCCATCTTGCGCTCGGGCAGGCCGTGGGGGCACGACAGGTTCAGCTCGAAGCCGTCGACGCCGGTGGCCTGGGTGCGTTCGGTGATCTCCTGCCAGGCGTCCTTGGAGCACTCCTCCATGATCGAGGCGATCAGGACGTGCCGGGGGTACTTCTGCTTGGCCGCGGACAGCTCGTCGAGCCACAGGTCGAAGGGGCGGTCGGAGATCAGCTCGATGTTCTGGAAGCCGATCACGTCCTTCTTGCCGCCGGACCCGTGCAGCTTGCCGTAGCGCGGCACCGTGTTGTGCACCAGGCTGTTGTCGAGGGAGAGGGTCTTGCAGACGATCCCGCCCCAGCCCAGCTCGAAGGAGCGCTCGATCACCTTCCCGTTCGTGCCCGGGGGCCCGGAGGCCAGCACGAAGGGGTTGGGGAAGCGCATCCCATCGACTTCGATCGAGAGCTCTGCCATGGCTCAGGCCTCCACGGCCGCGAAGGCCTCGCCCAGGATCGAGAGGGCCAGGTCGATCTCGGCGGCGCCGACGGTGAGGGGCGGTGAGATGCGCACGACGTTCCCGTACAGCCCGCCCTTGCCGATCAGCAGGCCGCGGCTCTTGGTCTCCTCGAACAGGCGCAGCACGGCGCCCGGGTTGGGCGTGCGGTCGCCGGCGGTCTCGTCCACGACCAGCTCGAGGCCCTGCATCAGGCCCATGCCACGCACGTCGCCCAGCACCTTGGGAAAGCGCTGCTGGAGCTGCTCCAGGCCAGCCCGCAGGCGCGCGCCCTGGACCTCCGCGTTGTGGGTCAGGTTCTCCTTCTCGATGGTCTCGAAGGTGGCGCTGGCCGCGGCGCAGGACATGGGGTTGCCGCCGAAGGTGGAGAAGGTCAGCTTCTTCCACGCGCCGGCGATCTCGTCCGTGGCGATGGTCACCCCCAGGGGCAGGCCGTTCGCGATGCCCTTGGAGAGGGTCATGATGTCGGGCTCGACGCCCCAGTGCTCGATGCCGAAGAGCTTGCCGCCGGTGCGGCCCATGCCGGTCTGCACCTCGTCGCAGATGAAGACGCCGCCGTAGCGGCGCACGATCTCGACCACGCGCTGGAAGTACTCCGGCGGCGGCGTCACGAAGCCGCCCACGCCCTGGATCGGCTCGGCCAGGAAGCCCGCGATCGAGCCCGTGGTCGTGGTCTGGATCAGCTCCTCGACGTCGCTGGCGCAGCGCACCTCGCAGCTGGGGTACTCGAGCCCCAGGGGGCAGCGGTAGCAGTAGGGCGCGAGGGCGTGCTTGATGGCCGCGATCTGGGTCGGGACCTGGCGCCAGGACGAGTGGGCGGTCAGGGCCTGGGCCGTGATCGAGCGCCCCGAGTAGCCGTGGCGCAGGGCCACGATCTCCTGCGCCCCGGTGTAGGCCTGGGCCAGGACCAGGGCGGTCTCGTCGGCCTCGGTGCCCGAGGTGGTGAAGAAGCTCTTCTTGAGCGCGCCGGGGGTGACCCGCGCCAGGTGCTCGGCCAGCTCGACGATCGGCACCGTCGGGTACAGGGTCGAGACGTGGCCCAGACGGTCGATCTGGCTCTTGAGCGGCCCGGTGACGCGCTCGTCGCAGTGCCCGATGGAGACCGTCAGGACGCCGCCGAAGAAGTCGAGGTACTCGCGTCCATCGACGTCGCGCAGGACGAGCCCCTTGCCGCTCTCGAGCACGATGGACTCGTCGTAGTAGTTGCCCACCGCGGGGAACAGGTACTCGGCGTGCTTGGCGCGGACCTCGGCCGCGCGACTCTCCTGGGCCGTTCGATCGGTCATGCTGCTAGTCCTCGAAGCGCGTCTTGCGGCGCAGGTACTGGCCGCGTCCGGCGGCCGCGGCGGAGGAGCCCTGGTCGACGACGACCTCGCCCCGCGACAGCACGGTCTGGGCCACGCCCTTCACCTTGCGGCCTTCATAGGGGTTGTAGTCGACGTTCATGTGCAGGGTCTTGGCGGAGAGTGTCAGCTCGGCCTCGGGATCGAAGATCACGATGTCGGCGTCGCTGCCCGGGGCGATGGTGCCCTTGCGCGGGAAGAGTCCGAAGAGCTTGGCGGGGGAGGTGGACGTCAGTTCGACCCAGCGGTTGAGGGAGATGCGTCCCGCGGCCACCCCGCCGTCGTAGGTCAGGCTCATGCGCGTCTCGACCCCCGGGGCTCCGTTGGGGATCTTGCTGAAGTCGTCCTTGCCGAGCTGCTT
>JAJFFA010000101.1 GCA_021776885.1 Planctomycetota bacterium | reverse complement strand
GGGATCGACGGCCAGGCCGCTGGGGCCGGAACCGACCTGCGCGCTCGAGAGCGCGTCGAGGCCACCGCTGGCATCGATGGCGTAGGCCGTCACCTGATCCGCACCGTCGCTGAGGACGTAGAGCGTCGCGCCACGCGGATCACAGGCCAGGGCCACCGGCCGCAGCGCGACCGACTGCGCGAGCTGTAGCAGGGTCAGGCGCTCGTCGACCGGATCGATGCCGTAGACCGAGACCGAGCCGTCCCCCTCCCCCGCCGTGAACAGAAAGCGCCCCGCAGGGTCGCTCTCGATGTCCGCCGGGAGGTTCGCCGTCAGCAGCGAGGGCTGGATCGGCATCAGGGCGCCGCTCGGCGCGTCGATGGAGAACGCAGCGACGGTACCCGCGCCGCGGTTGACCGCGTAGAGGGCGCGCGCCACCCGGCGCACGGGCGCCACACCGCGGGTGAAGACGATGCGCCCGGGGACGGAGCGCGTGCGCGCCGTCGCCAGGGAGTCCAGGTTGCCGCTGACCGGCTCGAAGCGGAACGTCGTGACCTCGTTCGAACCGCGGCTGGTGGCCCACAGGATCCGCCCCGAGTCGTCGAGGGTCAGGGTGTGCGGTCCAGTGGCGCCCGCCGGGAACGGACCGCGGGGGCTGGAGAGGGCGCCGTTGGAGGCCACGTCGTAGGTGCGGATCGCGTCCGACGCGGCGACCGCCAGGCGCTGGCCGAGGGGCGTCACCACGAGGTCGCCCGCGCCATTGCCCGCGGGCCGCGTCCCGAGGGCGGTCAGCGTGCCCCCATCGAAGGTCAGGGCCGCCACCAGCGCGAAGTTGCCCAGGGTCGCGTAGACCGTGCGGCCGTTCGGCGCCGTGGCCAGGGACGCCGGCACTCCGCCGTTCAGCGCAAACGTGCTGACGACGTCTCCGATCGTTCCATCGGTCAGGTTGAGGGGGAAGACCTCGAGCACACGCTGCTGCAGGGACCCGACGACGAGCCAGCGCCGATTGGGCGAGACGCAGAGCGCTCCCGGCGCGGGCGCGGTCGAGCGCACGCCCAGCGCTTGCAGCGCCCCCGTCCCCGGGTCGACCGAGAAGACGTGCACCTCGCCCGCACCCTCGGCGCTCACGTACGCACGCACGCCGCCCGAGGCCGCCGGCGTGCCCAGGGCGACCCGGTGGGGTCCGGCGCCGAGCGGCAGCTCTGCGACGAGCTCGACGTTGCCCTCGAGGGTCACCGCCAGGACGACCAGGGTCCCGTTCGCGCCACCCGCACCGCCCTGCGCCGCCACCACGAAGCGGCCATTCTCCAGGGACACGAAGTCCTCGGGCGCGAAGTCGGCCAGGGGCGACTCGATCACACCGCTGGGCTCGAGCACGCCGCGCGTCGGCTCGACGGCGTAGCGCACGAAGGTCCCGTCGGCGGCGGGCGCGAAGGCCAGGCGCGCGGGTCGCACGATGCCCAGGGTCAGGCGAGCCGAGGTCGAGCCGTCGCTGTTGGTCGCGGTCACGAGGTACGAGGTCACCCCATCCGTCGGGGTCAGGGGCGTGCCGCGGATCGTCCCGGTCGCCATGGAGAACGACAGCCCGCCCGGAAGCGGCTGGTCGATGCTCCACGCGTCGACGTCCCCCGTGATCGACGGCTCGAGCGGCTCGATCTCCACGCCGGCGGGCAGGAGCAGAGAGCGCACCGCGTAGCGCGGGTTGCCGAGGGCCCCACTCGCCGTCGTCGCCAGGCTGTTGCCCCCGCAGGCGGCTGTGAGGAGAAGGAGACCGAGGAGCGGTGAGCCTGTGCGCATGGGGAGTCCGAAGGAAAGGTTGGCCGATGGGCAACCCATACGATAGCGCATTATGCCGCACTTAAGGGAACGGCGACCCTGGGGCCGATCCTTTCGCCTCCGCCCCCCCGCCCCTGGCTAGTGACCCAGTGCCAGGACGCGCACAGGCCTGGCCGGGCGCAGCCCAATGGCGCCGCCGAGCGGCCGGATCCGAATTCTTGTCTGGCGCTGGGTCGCGGGGGCGCGAAGTTCTTGATTCCGGCGTAGGTGTTTCCTGGAGATTGTTCGTTTCTCCAGGCCGCGCACCTGGCCAGATCCGGAGCCACCCGAGCGTCTTGACGGAGGACGAGCGGCGGGCCAGGGCGCAGCGGGTCGGCAACGAGCGCCTGGGTGGTATGGGGTTGCTCGCTACACCTAGCTGGCCGGTGCTAGTTGTTCTCGAAGAGCGAGCCGGCGGCCCAGTTGTGGGTTCCGGAGGCGCTGCGCTGCTCGCCGCCGCTGACCGTGGACATCCCGCCGGACGCCACGTTGCCCGAGCCTCCGAGCAGGGCGGAGTAGTCGCCACGCGCCTCGTTCCCGAAGCCCCCCAGCACGGACGAGGCGAAGGCGCTCGCGCGGTTTCCCTGTCCGCCGGAGACCGAGCAGCTGCCGTCCAGAGCCAGGTTGGCCGTCCCGCCGCTGACGCTCGACCAGTCCCCTGCCGCCAGGTTGCCACCGGCTCCGAGTTGCAGCGAGAAGTTGCTGCCGCCGCCCCCGACCCAGGCGAAGCGTCCCGTGGCAAAGTTCTCCGAGCCCCCCGTGATCGCGGCGCCGACGCCCGTCGCGCGGTTGAACTGGCCGCCCGTGACCGAGGACCCGGCGCCCTCGATCGAGTTCGAGACGCCGGCGACCAGGCCCGAGTGACTCGCGTACGTGTGGCCCGCGCCGACGACGACGTTGTGTGAGCCCGTGCGCGCGGCCGAGGACCGGGGCTCTGCGTAGCCGACGACCAGGTTGCCGGCGCCGTTCGTCGTCTCGGTGCTGCCGAGCCCGTTGACGATCTGAAGGTTGGCGCCGCGCACCCGGATCGTGTGCACGGAATGCCCCTCTCCGTCGTCGATCCGCACCAGCTCGAGGAACGACAAGATCTGGCGCTGCTCGTGGGTCAGGCAGCCCGGCCCGTGGGCTCCGACGCTGCGCATGCCGATCAACAGAAAGGGCGTGGCGAGAACTGCGGCCAGTGCGAGGGAGGGGAGG
>JAJFFA010000011.1 GCA_021776885.1 Planctomycetota bacterium | reverse complement strand
TTAAGACGGACGAGACGGCCGACACGGGCCTCTTGACCTCGAATGGCGTCCGTCCACGGACCGAGACGGCCCGCGGCACCACCCGGTGCCGCGGGCCGTCTGCGTTCAGCCCAGTCCCGCGCGCAGCGCGGCCGCGAGCAGGCGGTGGAAGTGGTGCTCGCCCTGCTCCACGCGGGGTGCGTAGCGGCCGCGGTCGTAGCCCTGCGAGCGCAGGCCCCGCTGCACCGACTCGCAGATGGCGATGTCCTCCTGCTGGGTCACGGCGGACTGCGCGATGCTCTCGGCGGCGAAGCGCTGGGCGTCCTCGCCCGTGCCCTCGAAGAAGAAGTCGTAGACCACGCGGCAATGGTCCGGGCCGAGGGGCACGACGTAGTTCGAGTCGAGGCACGGCCCGTAGCGGTTGAGCATGAAGTTGGGCCACAGCCAGGCGTAGATGGCGCCCGTGCCGATGCGCGCCCTGGCGTCGAAGCCCACGCCCGCGTCCGGCTCTGGCGCCGGGTCGCTGGTCTGGATCGACGAACGCTCGAAGACCTCGGTGCGGTAGGTCGACATGTCGAGCTGCGCATCCAGGCTCGGGTGCATGTGCGGGATGTGGTAGCCCCCGTCGAGGTAGTTGTCGACGTACACCTTCCAGTTGCACCCGATGTCCCAGGTGGTCGACTCGATGTACGTCAGGGACGCCCAGCTCGTCTCTTCGAGACGCGACGCGAGCTCGGGACACCCGGCGGCCAGGGGCGCACCACGCGCGGCGTCGACGTCGAGGTTGAGGAAGGCCCAGGGTCCGAAGGCCTCCACGGCGAGGGGACGCAGGGACATCTGCCCGCGCTCGAAGGCCTCGATGCCGGCCATGCGCGGGGCGCTCGAGAGCCGCCCGTCCAGGCCGTAGGTCCAGGCGTGGTAGCCGCAGACCAGCTCGTCCGCGCGCCCTGTCCCCTGGACGACCTCGCGCCCCTTGTGGCGGCAGGTGTTGTGGAACGCGCGCAGCTCCCCGGTCTGGTCGCGCAGCACGACGTAGGGCTCGCCGAAGAGGCAGCCCGCGGAGTAGGCGCCGGGCTGCGCGAGATCGGCCAGGCGTGCGACGGGATGCCAGGTGCGTCCGAAGACAGCACGGCGCTCGAGCTCGAAGAGCTCGGGCGCCGTGTACCAGGAGGAGGGCGGCGTCCAGGCGCGCTCGATCGGAAGCTCGGGATCGAAGGCCCCGAGCTCGGCGCGCACGTCGACCCCCACGGGCTCAGACCTTGGCGGCGACCGTGCGCAGCTCGGCCAGGACCATGTCCCCCACCTCGTTGGTGGGGTGCGCGCCAGTGCTGACACCCTTGAGGCGTTCGGACCTCAGGAGCTCGATCACGGCGCTCTCGATGGCCTTGGCGGCGGTCTTCTGGCCCAGGTAGTCGAGCATCATCGAGCCCGCCAGGATCGCCGCCACGGGGCTGGCGACGTTCTTGCCCGCGTGCTTGGGTGCCGAGCCGTGGATCGGCTCGAACAGGCTGACCCGTCCGGGGTGGATGTTGCCCGAGGCCGCGATGCCCATGCCGCCCTGCACCATGGCGCCCAGGTCGGTGATGATGTCGCCCATCAGGTTGGGCGTGACCGCCACGTCGAACCACTCGGGGTTCTTGATCATCCACATGCACGCCGCGTCGATGTAGGCGTGCTCGGTCTTGATGTCCGGGTACTCCGTAGCGACCTCGGCGAAGGTCCGCGTCCACAGGTCGTGGGCGCGCACCGCGTTGGCCTTGTCGATCAGCGTGACCTGCTTCTTCTTGTTGCGCTCGCGGGCCAGCTCGAAGGCGAAGCGCACGGCGCGCTCGACCCCCTCGCGGGTGTAGACCATGGTCTGGGTCGCGACCTCGAGTGGCGAGCCCTTGTGGCAGAACCCGTGCATCCCGGCGTAGGCACCCTCGGTGTTCTCGCGGATGATGATCATGTCCACGTCTTCGGGCGTCTTGCCCTTCAGCGGGCAGAGGCGCTCGTCGTAGAGCTTGATCGGACGCAGGTTGATGTAGAGGTCGAGCTCGAAGCGCATCTTGGCGATGATCCCGAACTCGATCTGGCCCACGGGCAGGCGCGGGTCGCCGATGGCTCCCAGGTAGGCTGCGCTCATTCCGCGCACCTCCTCGAAGGCGGCGTCGGGGAAGATCTCACCGGTGGCCAGGAAGTGCTCGCTCCCGAAGGGATACTCGGTGCGACGCACCTGGAAGCCGAACACGTCGGCGGCCGCGTCGACCACCTTCATGCACTCGCGGGTCACTTCGGGGCCGATTCCGTCTCCGCCGATCACGGCGATGTCGTATGCGCTCATGAGCTCAGTCCTCTTCGAGATTCAGTCTTCGGTCAAACGGAAATGGCCTGGCGGAACATGCCCGGAGTGTAGGCCACGATCCTGCCCAGCACGGCGCTGGCTGCCACGGTCAGGGGCGAGCCCAGGTAGAGCCGCCCCGGGCCGCTACGGCCGGAAAAATTACGGTTGATGGCGCTGATGGTCACCTGGTCGGGGGCGTCGGAGACGCCGGGGCCGCAGCCGATGCAGGCGCCGCAGCCGGGCTCGATGACGGTCACCCCGGCCCTCTCGAAGATGTCGATGTGGCCCTTGGAGCGGGCGTAGTCGCGTACGGCTTCGGAGCCGAACTGCACGAACATGCGCACACCGTCCGCCACCTTGCGGCCGGCTTCGAGGGCCTCACCCAGGACCTCGGCGTAGTAGTCCATGTCGTCCTCCTTGCCGGCGGTGCACGACCCGCCGTAGGCGATGTCGATGGTCACCTCGCCCAGGTCGGAGACGGTCTTGCCGTAGGTCGGATCGCCCGGCTCGGCGACCATCGGGAGGATCGAGTCCAGATCGATGCGGTGCACACCACCGGCGTACTCCGCGCCCGGGTCGGGGGACACGAAGCGCGCCTTGACGCTGGCCTCGTCGCTGCCCGGGCGGCGCGCGGCGATCCAGCGTGCCGTCTGTGCGTCGCCCTCGCAGATGCCCGACTTGGCCGAGCACTCGGTGGCCATGTTGGTCAGGGTCGCGCGCTCGTCCATCGAGAGCGAGGCCAGCCCGGGGCCGCCGAACTCCATCACGCGGTCGAGGGTCTCCTCGCGCTTGGCGTAGGTGTCGAGGATGAACAGGATCAGGTCCTTGGCCGTGCAGCCCGGGAGCAGCTTTCCATGCAGCTCGAAGCGGATCGACTCGGGCACCTGGACGAAGGTGAAGCCGGAGTGGATCAGGCCGGCGTACTCGGTAGCGCCCACGCCCCAGGTCAACGCGTTGCTGCCGCCGCCCATGCAGGTGTGCGAGTCGGTGGCCTGGATGAAGTCACCCGGGTCGACGAACTGCTCGCGCGCCACCTGGTGGCAGATGCCGGGGGAGACGCCGTCCTTGGCCGAGTAGTCGCGCACGCCCGTGTGGCGCTGGAAGGCGTTCTGCAGATCGCGCAGGGTCTGGATCTGGTGCGCGAAGGGGGCCATCTTCTTCACGCCGGTGGCGTAGAGCAGGTGGTCCTCGAACACCGCGAACTTGTCCGGCTTCTTGACGGAGTAATCGGCGCCGTGCTCGGCCTCGAGGAAGTAGCCCACCTGAGCCGTCGTGAACTCGTGGCTGTAGCCGCCATCGACGGACACCAGGCAGACGTCGCCGGGGGCGACGTACGAGCGCTCGTCCGCCTCCGCCCCGACCAGCTTGGAGGCCAGGATCTTCTCGCCCATGGTCATGGGACGCGAGGAGGTCGAGGGCAGCGGTACGCTGACCTCCCCGGCCGCGTAGCGCTTGGCGAAGGGGAACAGGCCGCCCGACTCGAGCATCACGCGGGTCACCGCGTCGTACTGAGCGGTGAACTCCTCGAGGGGCACGTCCTGCCCCGCCTCGAGCCGCGCCAGGACGGAGTGATCCGCCATGAGCTGACCCAGGTTCAGGTTGTTGCGCTCGTGGATCGGCGCGAAGGAGCTGGCGATCACCAGGTGGATCCCGCTCCACTTCTCGGCCTGCGGCGCCGTCTCGCGCGAGGACCCCGTGCCCTTGCGCTTGCCGGAGACGATCACCTCGAAGCCGCCATCCAGGAGGGCGCGCGGTCCGAAGACGCGCTGGCCCTGGTCGTCGACCAGTCCAGCGTAGGCATCCAGGGCCAGGTCCTCGGGGCGGTGACGGAAGCAGACCCAGGCGGGGGTCATGACGTCCGTGTTGATGTCGTCCAGCAGGTCGTCCGCCGAGACCTGGGCCATCGAGAGGGTCAGCTCGCCCGTGAGCTGCCTACGGATCTGCTCCAGGTCCTTCGTCAGGAACAGCACGCGGCGCTCGGACGAAAGCCGAACCACGCGGCGCCCCTCCGCCGTCGTATGGATCAAGGGATTCATGGTGCGCCTAGCGCTGCGCGTTCTCGATCAGCATCGCGATGCCCTGGCCACCACCGATGCAGGCCGAGGCGACGCCATAGCGCTTGTTCGAGCGTTTCAGCTGGTACATCAGCGTGATCAGGAGCCGCGTGCCCGTCGCACCCAGGGGGTGGCCCAGGCTGATCGCGCCGCCGTTGACGTTGCAGCGCTCGCGGTCCAGCTCGAGCTCCTTCTCGCAGCCCAGGTACTGGGCCGCGAAGGCCTCGTTGATCTCGAAGTAGTCGACGTCACCGATGGGCACGCCGCTGGTCTCGGCCAGCTTGCGGATCGCCGGAACCGGGCCGATGCCCATCTCGGTCGGG
>JAJFFA010000002.1 GCA_021776885.1 Planctomycetota bacterium | reverse complement strand
GTCGTTGGCGCGCATCGTGGCCTTGATGAACGAGTGCCCCACCCGGTCGCGGATCGGGCGGCCGCCGAGCTCGGCGATCACCTCCTTGACCGCCCACGACGAGCGCAGGTCATAGACGATCGCCGCCCCCGGGTGGCGCCGCAGCAGCTCGCCCGCGAGCAGGCCCGTCATCAGGTCGGCCGGCATGGTGCGACCGGTCTCGTCGACGAACACGCAGCGATCGCCGTCCCCGTCGAAGCCCACCCCCGCGTCGGCGCCGCTGGAGCGCACCAGCTCGCGCACGGGGTCGAGGTTCTTCTCCTTGATCGGGTTGGCCTCGTGGTTGGGGAAGGTGCCGTCGAGCTCCATGAACAGCGTCGTGGGCTGCACTCCGCTGAGCCGCTCGAGGATCGGGGGCAGGACGTGGCCGGCCATGCCGTTGGCCGCGTCGATGGCCAGCTTGACCTCACCCGTGATCTCGGCGAAGCCGACGACGTGCTCGGCGTAGGCCTGTAGCAGGTCCAGTTCCTCGAGTCCGCCGCGCACGCGGGTCGGGGCCGGGGGCGCCTCCGCGCACATGCGCTCGAGGTCGAGGATCCCGTTGGCTGCCGAGATCGGCGTGGCACCCCGGCCGCAGAGCTTGAAGCCGTTGTACTCGCCCGAGTTGTGGCTGGCGGTGACGCACAGCCCGCCGTCGACGTCCTGGGAGCCGATGGCGAAGTAGGTCATCGGCGTCGAGGCCAGGCCGATGGAGACCACGCTCGTGCCCGCGTCGCGCATGCCCTCGATCAGCGCCTCGGCGATCTCCGGCGAGTGCACACGGGCGTCGCGCCCGACCAGCAGGCGCTCGGCCTTCAGGAGGCGCGCGAAGGAGTTGCCGATGCGGTAGGCGAGGGCCGCGTCGAGCTCGTCGGGAACGACGCCGCGGATGTCGTAGGCCTTGAAGATCCCCATGCGCTACTCCTTGCGCGCCTGGCGGTGGGCGGTGGCCTGGATCTCGACCCGGGCGTTGCCGGGGAGCTCCTTGACGGCCAGGCAGACCCGCGCCGGATAGGGCTCATTGAAGCGGTGGGCGTAGATCTCGTTGAACTCGGCGTAGCGGTCGATGTCGGTCAGGTAGACGGTGCACATGACCACGTCGGCGAGGCCCAGCCCGGAGCGCTCGAGCTCGGTCTGGACGGCCGTGATCGCCGTGTCGGCCTCGCGCGCGAAGGAGCCGCCGCGCTCCCCGAGCTTGCCGGAGGCGAAGCAGAAGCCGCCCCACAGGACCGAGCCCGAGTAGGGACCGAAGGCGCCTTCGGCGGCCATGTGGACCGGCCGCGGAGGGGGCGGGGCCGAATCGGACTGGCAGGCGGGCAGCAGCGTCAAGAGGAACGGAGCCAGGAGGGTGAGACGGCGGGCGGTACGCGTGGAGCGGTTCATGGGGGGCATTCTGCGCGGGGCGGGTCGGGGGTGCAAAAGGCGATGGCCGAAGCCTCGCCGATCGGCGCTCAGCGTTCGAGCAGGGCGCGCAGCTCGGCCTCCGCGCGCTCGACGTCCGCGGGACCCACGTCGAGGTGGGTGGTGAAGCGCAGCAGGCCCGCGCCCATGGGCAGGGCGCGCACCCCGCGGGCCTCGAGGGCGGCACTGAGCTCGGCCACTGTCGTGCCCTCGCCCGCGCCCTCGATCCGGGCCATGACGATGTTGGTGTCCACGCTGCCCGGATCGCAGCCGATGCCGTCGATGCCGGCCAGGCGCGTCGCCAGGTCGCGCGCCAGGGCGTGGTCCTGCTCCAGCCGCTGCATGTGATGCTCGAAGGCGTAGAGGCCTGCCGCGGCCAGGATTCCGGCCTGGCGCATCCAGCCCCCGAGGCGCTTGCGCACCAGGCGCGCGCCGGCACAGAACTCGGCGTCCCCCGCCACGAGGGAGCCGACGGGGGCGCCCAGCCCCTTGGAGAGGCAGACCGAGACCGAGTCCGCGAGGGCGGCCCAGCGCCGGGCCTCGACGCCGCTGGCGACGACCGCGTTGGCCAGGCGCGCGCCGTCCAGGTGCACCTTGGCTTCGGCCGCGCGCGCGATCGCGGAGACTTCTTCCAGCTCGGCGTAGGGCGCGACGCGCCCGCCCGCCATGTTGTGGGTCTGCTCGAGGCACACGAGGGACGTGCGCGGACAGTGCTCGTAGCGCGGCCGGATGGCGGCGGCGACCTCGTCCGCGGGCATGCTCCCCAGCAGGTCACCGACCGTGATCGACTGCAGACCGTGCAGGTAGCCCGCGGCCCCGGCCTCGAAGGTCGTGACGTGGGCCCAGCGCTGCACCACGATCTCGTCGCCGGGGCGGGTCCAGACGCCGAGGGCGACCTGGTTGGCCATGGTGCCGGAGGGCACGAAGAGCGCACCCTGCTTGCCCAACCACTGGGCGAAGCAGGCCTCGAGGCGCCCCACCGTGGGGTCGCCGTCGAGCACGTCGTCCCCCACCTCGGCGGCCAGCATCGCCTCCCGCATGGCCGCAGTTGGCCGGGTCAGGGTGTCGCTGCGGAAGTCGCTGGTCGGGCGCGTCAGGCCGGCTGCAGACATTGGCGCACGCGCTCGAGGCCCTCGCGGATGTTCT
>JAJFFA010000001.1 GCA_021776885.1 Planctomycetota bacterium | reverse complement strand
CGGACCCGCCAGACACGGGGGCGAGATCGCGGGACGCCCGAGCAGGGCGACGGGCTGCAGCAAGCCGCGGGCGGCCAGGCCCTCGCACTCCTCCAGCTTGCGCCGCACCGAGGCGGGGGCGTCGTTGCGCTGGGCCGGCGCCAGTCCGAAGGAAGCGTAGAAGTCGACCAGGTGCGTGAAGGGGATGCACCACAGGGCGGCGCGCGGGTCGACCTCGGCCAGCACACGTTCCAGCGTGCGCCGCGCGAGACCGGCACCGCGGTGCGCCTGCGCCACCCAGAACCCGCCCAGCTCGAGGGCCCCGTCGGCGTGCTGTTGCAGGCGCCCCAGGGCGATGGGCTCGTGCGCCTCGAGGAAGGCGAAGGTGCGGTCGCCCGGTGGGCGCGAGGGCTGGAAGGAGAGGGACGTGTAGCGGGCGTTGGCGCGCTCGAGCGCCTCGGCGTCCAGCTCGATCGGACCCTCGTAGGCGCTCACTCCGCGTGCTCCCGACGGGGGCAGAGCCGCTCGAGACGCTCGCGCAGCCCGCTGACGCGATCCCGCGTGCGAACGTTGTCGACCGCCATCTGCAGCGCCTGACGCGAACCGACCAGGACGACCAGCTGCCGAGCGCGGGTGATGGCGGTGTACAGCAGGTTGCGCTGCAGCATCATGAAGTGCTGGGTCACGAGCGGCACGACCACCACCGGAAACTCCCCGCCCTGGCTACGGTGCACGGTGATGGCGAAGGCCGGGTGCAGGTCGGACAGCTCGGAGCCGGCGTAGACCACGTCCTGCTCCGGGAAGCGCACCGTGACCTCGCCGTCGGCGGAGATGCTGGCGATGAAGCCCATGTCGCCGTTGAAGACCTGCTTCTCGTAGTCGTTGCGCACGTGGATCACGCGGTCCCCCACGCGCCAGGTGCGGTTGCCGCGGGTGACCTCACGCCCGCCGACCCCCAGGGCTTCGCGCAGGAGCTCGTTCAGGTTGTCGACGCCGCACTCGCCGCGGTACATGGGCGCGATGACCTGCACGTCCGTGTCCCAGCGGTGGCCGAAGGTCTCGGGGATGCGGCGCGTGACCACGTCGACCAGCAGCTTGGCCGCCTGGGCCGGATCGTCGGCAGGGAAGAGGTAGAAGTCCGCGTCGCGCACCCCGCGTCCGGGCAACTCGGGCAGCTCCCCGGCCAGGATGCGGTGGGCGTTGGCGACGATCAGGCTGCTCTCGGACTGGCGGTAGATGTGGGACAGGCGCGACACGGGCACGGTCCCGGAGTCGATCAGGTCGGCCAGGACCGCGCCCGCCCCGACCGAGGGCAGCAGGTCCGGGTCGCCGACGAGCACCAGCCGGGTCGGGGGCCGGATGGCCTTGACCAGGTGGTGCGCGAGGACCACGTCGAGCATCGAGATCTCGTCGACCAGCACCAGCCCCGCGTCGAGGGGCTTGTCGGGCCCGTGGGCGAAGCCGCTGGTCTCCGGGTCGTAGCGCAGCATGCGGTGGATCGTGCTGGCCGGTCGCCCGGTCGCCTCGGCCAGGCGCTTCGCGGCGCGGCCCGTGGGCGAGGCCAGGAGGATCGTCGAGCCCGCGTCCTCCGCGATGTTGGCGACCAGTCGCACCAGGGTCGTCTTGCCCACCCCCGGTCCGCCGGTGAGCAGGCCCACGGGGGTGGCCAGCAGGTTGCGCAGGGCTTCGCGCTGGCTCTCGTGCAGCTCGATCTCGGCCGCGGCCTCGGCGCGTTCGAAGAGGCGCGGGTCGGACAGGGCGGGCACGTCGTCCGCGGTCAGGAGCTGCGCCAGGTTGCGCGCCAGTCCACGCTCGCTGGCGAAGAGCCAGGGCAGGTAGACGCGCTCGTCCCCCACGGGCCCCGGCTCGCCGTCCTCGGTCAGGCCGCCTGGGGCGAGGTCGTCGACGACCAGGGAGTCGTCGTCCACGAGGCGTTCGAGGGCGGCGCGCAGGGCTCCGGGTTCGGCCTGTGTGCCGAGCAGCTGCGTGGCCTGGGCGAAGAGCACGGCCGGGGAGAGGCAGGTGTGTCCCTCTTTCGAGGCGCTCGAGAGGGCGAAGTGCAGTCCCGCGGCGAGGCGCCGCTCGTCGTCGATGGCGAGGCCGGCCTCGCGCGCGGCGGCGTCGGCGGTGGCGAAGCCCACGCCCGGGACCGTGGCCAGGAGGTAGGGGTCGCGCTCGAGGCGCGGCTGGCAGTCGGGGCCCAGGCGCGCGAGCACCGCCTGGGCGGTCATCGGCCCCAGACCCAGGCCGCGCAGGTAGGCGCGGGTGCGGTGGGCCGAGAGCTGGGAGCGGACCGCCTCGGTCAGGTCGCTGGCCACGTTGGGCTTCAGCCCGCGGATGCCGTGCAGCAGCGTGGGGTCCTCCTGGATCCGGTCGAGGGCCTCGGTGCCGAGCTTGGCGACGATGCGCTTGGCGAGGGTCTCGCCGATGCCGGGGAAGGCTTTGGAGGCCAGATAGCGCTCGAGCCCGCGCTCGTCGACCGGGTTCAGGGGCTCGAGGGCCTCGAAGCGGAACTGCAGGCCGTGGGTGCGGTGGTCGTCCCAGTGGCCGGTCAGGGTGGCGCGCATCCCGGGCAGGACCTCGGGGGCGTGGCCGACGGCGGTGTAGGTGTTCGAGGCGAACAGCTCGCGGCGCTGCGGTGGGTCGTAACCCGTTTCTGGAGCGAACCTTAGTACGCTGAATCCGGAGCCCGGGTCGTGGTACGTGACGTGCTCGACCGAGCCCACGAGGACCGCCTCGGGAGGCCCCTCCCCGCCTCCGCGGCGGTCCGCGCGTCCATCCCGAGAGCTCTGCTTCACGTCAGGAAGATGGCAGCGGGGACCGGGGAATTCCAGGCGAGGCTTGGCGAGACCCCGTGTCCCCCGCTATCTTGCTCGGCCCGATTCTGCGGCCAGCGCGCCGCGACGTCGTCTCCAGGAGCCAGAGTAGGACCCCTCGCAC